>NZ_JBFTZS010000542.1:0-2793 GCF_056406675.1 Caulobacter sp. P1_B12_2
CCGCCTTGAGAGGGCGCCTGTTGAGCTTGGGCGGCGCCGGCCAGCAGCAGGCCGGCGAAGGCGGCCCCGCAGATGAGCCTTTGGCGAATGTTGGTGGCGGTCATGAGAGCTCCCCGATTTTCTTGTTTTGGTGGTTCTAGATTGAAAGTTCGGCGCTAGGCCTTGGGCTCGGCGGCCGCCAGGATCTCCAGGGCGGCCGGGGCGGGATTGAGGGCGGCGTCCAGCGCTTCCGCGTCCAGTTCCCCCTCCCAGCGGCTGACGACGATGGTGGCCACCGCGTTGCCCATGAAGTTGGTCAGGGCCCGGCATTCCGACATGAACCGGTCTACGCCCAGGATCAGGGCCATGCCCGCCACCGGCACCGAGGGCACGACCGACAGGGTGGCCGCCAGGGTGATGAAGCCGGCGCCGGTCACGCCCGCCGCGCCCTTCGAGCTCAGCATCGCCACGCTCAGCAGCAGCAGCTGGTCGCCCAGCGACAGGTGCACGCCGGTGGCCTGGGCGATGAACAGCGCCGCCAGGGTCATGTAGATGTTGGTGCCGTCCAGATTGAAGCTGTAGCCCAGCGGCACGACCAGGCCGACCACGGGCTTGGCGCAACCGGCGCGCTCCAGCTTCTCGATCAGGCTGGGCAGGGCCGATTCCGACGAACTGGTGCCCAGCACCAACAACAGTTCGCTCTTCAGGTAGCGGATCAGGCGCAGGATCGAGAAGCCGTTGAAGCGGGCGACCGCGCCCAGCACCAGCAGCACGAAGATCAGCGAGGTGGCGTAGAACGTGCCGACCAGGGCGGCCAGGTTGACGACCGAGCCGATGCCGTACTTGCCGATCGTGAAGGCGAAGGCTCCGAAGGCGCCGATCGGCGCGGCCTTCATCAGCACCGCCACCAGGCGGAAGAAGGCGGTTCCCACAGACTCCAGCAGGTCGATCACCGGCTGGCCGCGATCGCCCACCAGGGCCAGGGCCACGCCGAACAGCACCGAGAAGAACAGCACCTGCAGGATGTCGCCGTCGGCGAAGGCCCCGGCGACGGTGGCCGGGATGATGTTCATCAGGAAGCCGACGATCGTCGTCTCGTGGGCCTTGGCCGCGTAGTCCGTGACCTTGTCGCTGTGAAGACTGGCCGGATCGATGTTCATGCCCGCGCCGGGCTGGACCACATTGGCGACGATCAGGCCGATGATCAGGGCCAGGGTCGAGAAGGTCAGGAAATAGGCGAAGGCCTTCAGCGCCACCCGCCCGAAGCGGCCCAGGTCGCGCATGCCGGCGATGCCGGTGACGACGGTCAGGAAGATCACCGGCGCGATGACCATCTTCACCAGCTTGATGAAGGCGTCGCCCAGCGGCTTGAGCGCCTCGCCGGTCGAGGGCCAGAAATGGCCGATCAGCGCGCCCAGCACGATGGCGGCCAGCACCTGAGCATACAGGTGTCGGTAGAACGGCTTGGGGCGCGACGGCGCGGTCTCGACGATGGTCTTCACTGTGTGCCCCTGGGGTCGCTGAGCGACCGTGTTTCCGTCCCGCACCCTTTGCCAAGGCGCTTGGTTAGACGATCCTAGCTGCGGAGAAGCGGCGCAAGCGGGCGCGCCGCCAGGGACGTGTCCATTGATTCTATTGATGTTTCATTGTTTTCGGAGCGCGAGCGACGCGGGTCGCACGGCGATTTCCCGCCCACGATCTGGCGATTTGTGCGAAAATCCGCACAGATCCTGCGACAAGTCCTCATGACCCGCCTTCGCGCGACTCTCGCCGACCCCGTGGTGCGACGCTGGACGATCTTCCTGGGCGGCTGCCTGCTCGTGCTCGCGATCGTCGTCTGGTCGGCCGGAGAAGTCGCCCAACGCCGCGCCACCGCCGACCTGGCCCGCCAGGCCCAGGCCTCGGCCGCCCTGCACGCGGCGGTGCTGCGCAGCGAGCTGGCCAAGCACCGGTCCCTGCCCTTCGTCCTGGCCCAGGACCCCGACGTGGCCGCCGTCCTGCGCGCCGCCGACGCCCGTGGCGTCGATGCGCTGAACCGCAAGCTGGAGACCCTGAGCGGCGGCACGCGTGCGGCGGTGATCTACGTACTGAACGCCCGGGGCATGACCATCGCGGCCAGCAACTGGCGCGAGCCCACCAGCTTCGTCGGCTCCGACTACAGCTTCCGGCCCTATTTCCGCGACGCGCGCAACGCGGGCGTGGCCGAGCTGTTCGCCCTGGGCACGGTCAGCCGTCGGCCCGGCCTGTTCATGTCGCGCCGCATCGACGGCCCGGAAGGCATGCTGGGCGTGGTGGTCGTCAAGGTCGAGTTCGAGCAACTGGAGGCCGACTGGTCCGACGCCGAGCCCGCCTTCGCCGCCGATCCGCGCGGCGTGATCCTGGTCACTTCGATCCCGGCCTGGCGGTTCCTGACCCTGGCGGCCCTTCCCCAGGCCGAGCAACAAGGCCTGAGGGCCGAGCATCGGTTCGGCGAGGCGCCGTTCGCCCTTCTGGACGCGTCGCCGGCCGTGGCCGCCCACCAGCCGCCGCGTCTGACGACGATCGCCCTGCCCGGCCGCGCCTCGGATCGCTTCATGGCCGCCGGCGCGGACCTGGGCGCGGCGGGCTGGACCGTCTTCACCCTGACCCCGACGGGCGGAAGCCTGCGCAGCGCGGTCGCCGCGGCGCGCGCCGTGGCCCTGCTGATCGGGCTGGCGATCTGCGGCGTGGCCGGCGCGGTGCTGCGCTGGCGCGGCCAGGCCAGCCTGCGCGCCGCCCGCCAGGAGGCCGCCCGGGCCGAGCTGGAGACCCGCGTCGAGGAACGCACCGCCGAGC
>NZ_JBFTZS010000543.1:0-2784 GCF_056406675.1 Caulobacter sp. P1_B12_2
GATCAGGCCGCCGAACGCCGGCGGAGCGTAGGCCAGGGCGCGGACGGCGCGCAGCACCCGCTCCAGGTGGTCGCCCGGCGGCACGACCAGGTAGCCGGCGCGAAGGCCGGGAGCCAGCGACTTGGACACCCCCGAGACGTGGAAGGTCCGCTCCGGGGCCAGCAGGGCCAACGGGGTGGGGCGGCCTTCACGGGCATAGACCGCGTAGATGTCGTCCTCGATCAACCACAGGTCGTGCTCGCGGGCGATGGCCACGATCTCGCGGCGACGCTGGAGGCTCATGATCCGGCCGGTGGGGTTCTGCAGGGTCGGCAGCAGGACCAGCACCTTGGCGCCGCCGCGCGCCGCTTCGTCCAAGGCGTCGGGGCGCAGGCCCTCGGCGTCCATCGCCACGCCTTGCAGCCGGAACCCCTGGTGTTCGGCGATGGCCTTGACGCCCTGATAGGTCGAGGCCTCGCAGAGGATCGTGTCGCCCGGCCGGGCCAGGCTGCCCAGGGCCAGGGCCAGGCCCTGCTGGGCGCCGGCGCAGCAGACCAGCCGGGTCCAGTCCGCGCCGTCCAGGCCGCCGCTGCGCGCCAGCCAGGCCGCGCCGGCCCGCCGCTGGACTTCCAGACCGGCGGCCGGGGCGTAGACCAGATGGTCCAGCAGGTCGGACCGTCGCCGCAGCTTGGCCAGGGCGTCGGACAGCCGTTCGGCCGCCGCCTGGGGCGGGGCGGTGTTCTGGGCCAGGTTGATCGGGCCCGCCGGATCGGCGGCGCGGAAGCCGGCGGCGCCCTGTCCGGCGCTCGAGGTTCCGCGCACGAAGCTGCCGCGACCGACGTGAGCCTGGACCAGCCCGGCCTTCTCCGCCTCGACATAGGCCCGGGTCACCGTGCCCAGGCCCAGGCCCAGGCGGTGGGCCAGGTCGCGCTGCGGCGGCAGGCGGTCGCCGTCGTTCAGCGCGCCCGAGGCGATGTCCCCCTTCAGGGCGTCCAGCAGCCGCTCGTACAGCGGCGCGGCGCCGGACGACAGGGTCGGGGTCCAGCCGGCCATCAAGGTGTCTCCATAATTGTCATTGGAACAATATAGGTTTTGACTCATGATGCAATTGGCAAGAAGACCGTGACATTCCGCTTATGGAGTGTCCGTCATGACCGCTCAATTGCTGCTCGCCTTCGTCCTGTTCGCCTTCGCCACGGCCGGCACGCCCGGCCCCAACAACATGATGCTGCTGGCGTCGGGCGCGAATTTCGGCCTGCGTCGCACGGCGCCGCAGATCCTGGGGATCAGCGTCGGCCTGGCGGTGATGGTGGTGGCCATGGGGCTGGGGCTGAGCGGGGTGTTCAAGGCCTGGCCGGTGCTGCACGACGTGCTCAAGTGGGTCGGCGGCGCGTACATGCTGTGGCTGGCCTGGAAGATCGGCACGGCCACCGGAATCTCGGACAAGAGCGTCGGCGCCAAGCCGATGACCTTCCTGCAGGCCGCCGCCTTCCAGTGGGTCAATCCCAAGGCCTGGGCCATGGCCCTGACCGCGGCCACCACCTACACGCCCGAGGGCTCGACGATCGGCGTGTTCTTCGTGGCCGGAACCTTCATGCTGGTCGGCGCGCCGTGCAGCGCCGCCTGGGCGGGCTTCGGCCAGGGCCTGCGACGGTTCCTGGACCGGCCGGCGGTGCTGCGGGCGTTCAATCTCGGCATGGCCGCCCTGCTGGTGGTGTCGCTGTACCCGCTGGTGGTCGAGACCCGGCCGGCGGGCGCGTCACGCGAAGCGCCGCGCGAACTGGCCGTCCTGCCGACCACGCCGCGCTGGTCTTCGCGGGGATAGCGCGCATTGCAGAAACTTAAGTAGCCCTCGGCGGACGGCTGAGGTCTGGTGCGGCCACGAAAATCCGGAGCCGTCCATGTCCCTCGCCGTCCGTTCCGCCCTCTGCGCCGTCCTGCTGCTGGTCGGGAGCGCGGCCCAGGCCGCCGTCACCCCCGTGCCGGTCGGCCAGCCGCTGGCCCGCTTCGCCAATATCAAGCCCGGCGCGCACCGCTACCTGCGGTTCAAGCAGACCGGCGACACCGTGCGCGTCGCCGACGTCTGGACCCGCGAGGTCCGCTTCGAGGACCAGGACGGCCAGCGCCGCCTGCACATCGTCCAGCACTGGGACGGGGTGGGGGCCACGCCGTCGGACCGCCAACTGGACAGCTGGTTCGAGGTCGGCACCTTCCGCCCCCTGACCCACATCCGCCGCACCCAGAAGGACGGCGTCGCCAAGGTCGAGGGCTTCACCTTCCAGCCCGACAAGATCGTCGGCTTGAAGGACCTGCCGGACAACGCCGCCAAGGACTTCGAGGTCGCCTCGCCGCAGCCCAGCTTCAACTTCGAGACCGACATGGAGTTCATCCAGGCCCTGCCGCTGGCGGCGGGTTACGAGGCCAGCATCGTCTTCACCCATCCGGGCGGAGGCCCGCCGGCGGCCTATCTGTTCAAGGTGGCCGGGTCGGAGGTGTTGGACCTGCCGGGCGGCGGCAAGATCGACTGCTGGCTGGTCACGGCTGACTACAACCATCCCGAAATGCCGGTCACCCGCTTCTGGTTCGCCAAGGGCAGCCAGGTGATGATCAAGCAGATCTCGCCGTTGCCGGACGGCTCGGGGGTGCTGGGGAAGACCTTGCTCTACTAACCAATTTATCCGCTCATCCCGACGAATGCCGGGACCCAGATGGAATGGCGGTGTGCTGACGCCAGGAACCCAGCGTTTATCCAATCGGTCACTCCGCTTTGGGATCTGGGTCCCGGCGTTCGCCGGGATGAGCGGG
>NZ_JBFTZS010000544.1:0-2773 GCF_056406675.1 Caulobacter sp. P1_B12_2
GTGGAGTGGAAGACCGTCCAGCCCAGCGCTCCGAGGCCGACCACCAGCACGACGGCGGCGGCCGCCAGCCAGCCGAGCCGGGGACGACGGGCGAAGGCGAAGGTGTTGCGCCTGGTCTTGTAGAACTTGGTCAGTCGTCTTTTCCGTCGAAAAATCAGCGTCGCCTGACGGCGCGACGTCAGCGGGGCTGTCGTCGTCGGCGCCGGCGTCGCGTCGCATGGATCATGAACGTCGTCTCCTACGCTTTTGCCGCGCGGGACGACAAGGCTTGAGGGCCGAAAGCGCTTCCGACCGACGCCCCTATTGCCTCGAACGCGTTGACGCTCGAAGGTGCGCCCCTGAACGAGAACCTTCGCTTGACCGCCTTCCTGCGCCTCTTCCAGACCGACACAGGCCCACGCCTCGAAGGCGAGAAAGTGTTCCTGCGTCTGCCTCGACTGCACGACTACAAGCCGTGGGCGGAGTTGCGCGCGCAGTCGGCGGCCTTCCTTCGACCCTGGGAGCCGACCTGGCCCGAGGATGATCTGACGCGCCCGGCCTTCCGCGCCCGGCTCAACGCCTATGCCCGCGAGATGGAGACAGGAGAGGCCTTTCCGTTCTTCATGTTCCGCCGCGACGACGGGGCGCTGATGGGCGGGGTGAGGCTGTTCCACATCCGGCGCGGCGTCGCCCAGAGCGGCGTGATCGGCTACTGGATCGGTCAGTCCCACGCCCGCCAGGGCTTCATGCAGGACGGTGTCCGGGCGGCGATCGACTTCGCGTTCGGCGAGCTGGCGCTGCATCGGCTGGAGGCCGCCTGCATGCCCGAGAACCAGCCTTCGGCCGCCGTTCTGCTGAAATCCGGGTTCGCGGAGGAGGGATATGCCCCCGCTTATCTGAAAATTAACGGCGAGTGGCGAGATCATCGTCTGTTCGGGATGGTCGCGCCAGGTTAGCGCGCTCGCCCAAGCGTTGCGCCTTTGGGCGCGGGATCAGGGCATGTCGTTCAAGATTAGTCAGCGACGCGTATGGGACGCCACGGCCACGCTGGAGGCCTTGGGCGCCGCCGAAGTCGCGCTTTGGCTCTGGGAGCCCGAGGCCGACCGTTTGCGCGTCAACGGCGCGGCGCGGGCTTTGGGCCTGGGACCGCTGGCCCCGGACTGCTCCTCCGCCGCCTTCCGCGCCCTGACCCTGCCCCAAGACCGCGCCCAGGCCGAAGACATCCTCAAGGTTCGCCCCCCGGGCAGCGAGATCGTCGCCCGCCTGCGCATGCGCAACGGCGAGATCTGCATCTGGCGCGGGACCTGGCTGGAAGACGGGGTGCGCGCCGCCGGCGTCATCGCCCCCGAGGTCAAGTTCGCCGCCTCCGAACGCGACACCCTGACCGGCCTTCTCGACCGCAAGAGCTTCATCGCCCAGGCCCGCGAGCGGCTTGGCAAGAGCGGCGTGCATGAGCTGGTCGTCGCCGACGTCGATCGCCTGCGCCGCCTGAACGAGGCCCTGGGCCACGAGCGCGCCGACCTGGTGCTGGCCGCCCTGGGCTCGCGCCTGGCCGCCGCCTTCCCGTCCGAGGCCCTGCTGGGCCGGATCGGCGAGGACGAGTTCGCGGTGCTGTGCGACCCGGCCGGCTTCGAGCCCGCCGAGCTGCTGCGCACCGCCCTGGAGCAGCCCCTGCGGGTGGCCGGCTTCGACATCCATCCCACCCTGTCGATCGGCGCGGTGTCGGCTGAAGGCGGCGAAGACGCCCCCGAGGCCGCCGAACTGCTGCGTCGCGCCGAGCTGGCCGTCGAGGCCGCCGCTTCCGCCGGGCGCGGCGGCGCCGCCGCCTACGGCCGCTCGATGGAGACCGACAGCCTGTCGCGCCTGGCCCTGGAGGCCGATCTGCGCGGCGCCATCGGCCGCGGCGAGATCACCCCCTTCTTCCAGCCCGTCGTGCGGCTGTCGACCGGCGCGCTGTCGGGCTTCGAGGCCCTGGCCCGCTGGATCCATCCGCGTCGCGGCATGCTGCCGCCCGACGAGTTCCTCCCGCTGGTGGAGGAGATGGGCCTGATGAGCGAGCTGGGCGAGCACATGATGCGCACCTCGGCCCGGCAGCTGGCCGCCTGGCGCGCCTCGCACCCGGCCGTCGGCGCCCTGACCGTCAGCGTCAACCTGTCGACCGGCGAGATCGACCGCCCAGGCCTGGTCCACGACGTGCGCCAGGTGCTCAAGGAGCACGACTTGCCGCGCGGCGCGCTGAAGCTGGAAGTCACCGAAAGCGACATCATGCGCGATCCCGAGCGGGCCGCGGTGATCCTGCGGACCTTGCGCGAGGCCGGCGCCGGCCTGGCGCTGGACGATTTCGGCACCGGCTTCTCGTCGCTGTCGTACCTGAYGCGCCTGCCGTTCGACACGCTGAAGATCGACCGCTACTTCGTGCGGACCATGGGCAGCAACGCCGGCTCGGCCAAGATCGTCCGCTCGGTGGTCAAGCTGGGCCAGGACCTGGATCTGGAAGTCGTCGCCGAAGGCGTCGAGAACGCCGAGATGGCCCGCGCCCTGCAGGCGCTGGGCTGCGACTACGGCCAGGGCTTCGGCTACGCGCCGGCCCTGTCGCCGCAGGAGGCCGAGGTCTATCTGAACGAGGCCTATGTCGACGGCGCCGCGCCGGTGAAGGCGCGCGGCTAGCTCCGCCACTCAAACGCTCGTCATCCTCGGACTTGTTCCGAGGACCTCTCGCGCCGCCGAGCTGTCGCGTGCCGACTAGGTCGCGACTTCTCCGCCTGCCGTTTTCGCAGCCGACGCAGGGGTCCTC
>NZ_JBFTZS010000545.1:0-2757 GCF_056406675.1 Caulobacter sp. P1_B12_2
GATCCAGGACGTTGTCATCCAGGTTGCCCACCCCCGCCATGGTCGGCCACCAGGTCTGGTCTCCCCCGAAATCGACCCATTCGGTGCTGCCGGCCAGGCGCTCCTTCAGCCGGCGGTGACGCACCTTCCACTCGCCGGGGCGGGCGTCGAAGGCGTTGGGTCCGTCGCGCTTGTCGCCAGCGGGCGTCCAGGCGGCGGCCGCGACCGGCTCACCCGCCTTGGGCCGGGTGAAGTCGGTGATCCAGTTGACGGCCCAGGTCCGGCCGCCGTCGGTCGATAGGGCCTGCTCCCAGTGGGCCGTGGCCGGCGTCGGGCGGGTCCAGACCACCCGCACGCGGACCGGCTTTCCGTCCCGCGTCTCGTCGGCATAGAAGCGGCCCACGCCGTTCTTGAAGCCGCCCTTGATCGGCTTGCCCAGGTTCGCCCCCGGGTCGCGGCCGTCCAGCCACCACACCGCCCACTGCCCCGTCTTGGGATCGTAGGCCCGCAGGCTGACGCCGCGATACGGCCCGTCCGGCGCCTGGAACAGGTTGTCGCCGGAATTGGCCCAACCGCCCGCCAGGGCTCGCTGGGTGACCACGCCCTCGAACTCGACCCAGTCGCTAGAACCGGCCTTCAGCTTGCGGTGATGAGCCTTCCAGTCGCCGCGCAGGAAATCGAAGTCGTGCAGCCCCGCCAGATTGGCGACCGCCGCCGGCTTGACGTTGTCCTGCGACGCCGCCGCCGGGCCGCAGACGCCCACCGTCATCGCCAGCATCGCCAGCATCGCCATCGCGACCACGCCGCGCCTGTATGCCGCCATTTGGTATGCCGCCATCGGAACCTCTCTGATCTGCAGGGCGATGATCCCCACGGCGCGCGCGGGCGCGAGAGCCAATCGCCGCGACTTTCGGGGCGCCAATGGCGACCCGAGATCGCCCTTGAGAACGATGGGGGAGACGCGCACAAACGTGGCGATGAACGCCGTGCTCGAACTCGCGATCCAGCTGCCGCCCGCCGGGTCGCGGGACGTCCGCCGGCGGCTGCACGAACAGCTTCGCGACGCCATCGCCTCGGGCCGCTTGGCGCCCGGCGTCCAGCTGCCCGCCAGCCGGGCCCTGGCCGACCGCCTGGGCTTGTCGCGCAACACGGTGATGGCGGCCTATGACCTGCTGCTGAGCGAGGGCCTGATCGTCTCGCGGCCCGGCGCCGGCGCCTTCGTCGCCGCCCAGGCGGAATCCACCGCCGGCGAGGCCTCCGCCCGGCGGACGGCGGCGCCCGACGTCCCGGCTCTCTACAACCTGCGCCCCGGACGGCCCGACACCGCCAGCTTTCCCTACGACATCTGGGGCCGGCTCACCGGGCGGGCCCTGCGCCAGTTCTCGCGGGCCACCACAAGCTACCGCGAGCCGGCCGGCCAGCCCGCTCTGCGCGAGGCGATCGCCGGCCACCTGTCGTTCACCCGCGCCATCGCCTGCTCGCCGCGCGAGGTCATCGTCACGGTCGGCGCCCAGCAGGCCTTCGACCTGCTGGCCCGCACCCTGCTGACCCCGGAGCGCCCGGTGGTGGCGGTCGAGGATCCCGGCTACCCGGCGGCCCGCGAGGCCTTCGCCGCCGCCGGGGCGCGGATCCATCCCGTGCGGGTCGACGTCGAGGGGCTGGTGGTTGACGAGCTGCCCGACGACGCGGCCGTGGTCTGCGTGACGCCCTCGCAGCAGTTTCCGACCGGCGTCGCCATGTCGCACCGGCGCCGCGCGGCCCTGCTGGCCTTCGCCGCCGAGCGCGGGGCGATCATCGTGGAGGACGATTATGGCGGCGAGTTCCGCTTCGACGACCCGCCCCTGGACGCCCTGCGCACCCTCGACCGCCAAGGGGGGCGCGAGGGGGGCCGGGTCTTCTATGTCGGCACCTTCTCCCAGAGCCTTCTGCCGGCCCTGCGCATCGGCTTCATCGTCGCTCCCGAGCGGGACCGCGAGGCCCTGGCGGCCGCTCGAGAGCGTAGCGACTGGCACGGTCCGGCCATCGAGCACGCCACCCTGGCCGCCTTCATCGCCGAGGGCCATCTGGCCCGCCACGTGCGCCGGATGCGCAAGGTCTATGCGGAACGTCGTGCGACCCTGCTGCGGGCGCTGGAGGTCCATTGCGGCGACCGATTGATCCCGCTGCCAGCCTCAGCCGGCCTGCACGTCGCCGCCTTGCCCCGAGCGCCGCTGGACGCCGTGGCCGTGGCCGCCCGCGCCGCGCGACTGGGCGTGGCGGTGGAAGTCCTGGAAAGTTTCGCCGTGGCGCGCCCGGCTCCGTCTGGCTTCGTGCTGGGCTTCGGCCAGATCGACGTCGCCGGGATCGACCCGGCGATCGCCCGCCTGGCGGAAGCGCTCGGCTAGTCGACCGCGCTCAATTCCACCGAGCCATGCGCCATCCGGGTCCGCGCCAGAGCTTCCAACAGCTGGGCCGGCCGCACCGGCTTGGCGATGTGCAGGTCGGCGCCGGCGGCCTTGGCGGCCGTGACGTGCTCTTCCATGGCGTTGGCGGTCAGCATGATCAGCAGCACCGGCGGCGCGCCGGCGGCGGCTTCGCGCTCGCGGATCAGGCGGGTGGCGGTCAGGCCGTCCATCACCGGCATCTGCATGTCCATCAGGATCGCGTCGAACGCGCCGGGCGTGAAGGCGTCCAGCGCCGCCTGGCCGTCCTCGACCATGGTCAGGGCCACATCGAACGGCTGGAGGATGATCTCGACGACCTTGCGGTTGGTGGGATGGTCTTCGGCCACCAGCACCC
>NZ_JBFTZS010000546.1:0-2736 GCF_056406675.1 Caulobacter sp. P1_B12_2
GTCGTGGGTCATCACGTGGATGACCTTGGCCCCCATCAGGGCGCCCAGGCGGATGGCCGGGCGGCTGTAGTCGGCGAAGGCCAGGAAGGTGCCCGAATAGGGAATGACGCCGCCGTGCAGGGCCATGCCGTTCATGGCCGCCGCCATGCCGAACTCGCGCACGCCGTAGTGGACGTAGCGGCCGGCGTAGTCGGGGGCGTCGAACGGCTTCATGCCCTTGACGAAGGTGTTGTTCGAGCCGGTCAGGTCGGCCGAGCCGCCGACCATGTCGGTGATGGTCGGGATCAGCTGGTCCAGGGCCGCGCCGGAGTGGACGCGCGTGGCGTTGCCCGGCTTGGTCTTGGCGGCTTCGGCGATGTGGGCGTCCAGCGCCTTGAAGGCGTCGGCCGGCAGTTGGCCCTTCATGGCGCGGGTGAAGTCGTCGGCCAGCGGCGAGGCCTTGAGCGTCGCTTCCCAGGCCTTGCGGACGCGGGCGCCGCGACGGCCGACGGCCTTCCAGGCCTTGGCGATGTCGTCCGGCACCGTGAACGGCTGGGCGTCCCAGCCCATGGCCAGGCGCGCGTCGCGGATCTGGTCGTCGAACAGGGTGTAGCCGTGGCTGTGGGGGTCGCCTTCCTTGGGACCCGCGCCCTTGGAGATCAGGGTCTTGCAGGCGATCAGGGTCGGGCGGTCCTGCTTGGTCGCCCAGCGCAGGGCGGCGGCGATCTTGCCGTGGTCGTGGCCGTCGACGGCCTTGACCGCCCAGCCGGCGGCCTTGAAGCGGGCCAGCTGGTCGCCGGTCTCGGCGATCGTGGCCTCACCGTCGATGGTGGTGTTGTTGTCGTCGAACAGCACGGTCAGCTTGTTGAGCTTCAGGCGGCCGGCCAGGCTGATCGCCTCGTGGCTGACGCCCTCCATCAGGCAGCCGTCACCGGCGATCACCCAGGTGCGATGGTCCACGACGTCCGTGCCGAAGCGCGCGGCCAGGTGAGCCTCGGCCATGGCCATGCCGACGGCGGTGGCCAGGCCCTGGCCCAGCGGACCGGTGGTGGTCTCGACGCCCGGGGTGTGGTGCACCTCGGGGTGGCCGGGGGTCAGCGAACCCCACTGACGGAAGTTCTCGATCTCCTTCATCGTCACGGCCTTGAAGCCGGTCAGATGCAGCAGGGAATAGAGCAGCATTGAGCCGTGGCCGGCCGACAGCACGAAGCGGTCGCGATCGGCCCAGTCGGGCTTGGAGGCGTCGAACTTCAGGAACTTACCCCACAGCACGGTCGACACGTCGGCCATGCCCATCGGCATGCCCTGGTGTCCGGACTTGGCCTTGTGGACCGCGTCCATCGAGAGGACGCGGATCGCGTCGGCCATCTTGATGGGCGAAACAGGCATGGGAGTTCCGTTTTGTTGTTGTTTTGCGGGTCTGCGCGAGGCCGCGAGTCGCACGATGACCCCCCGGGGTCAACCCGCCAGCCGGTCGGCGAGCCCTACCGGTCGTGTCGCGTGGGCGCTATGCAACAACGTCCGCAGGCGTTATAGCTGGAAGCGGACTTATGCTCATTTTTAGCATAACCTCGAAAGGCCGGGTCTCTTGAGTTCTCCGTCGTTCTTCTCGCCTTACCGTCACGGCTTCGTCCGGGTCGCCACGGCCGTTCCCAAGGTCAAGCTGGCAGACCCGGCGATCAACGCCCAGAGCACGCTGGCCCTGGTGCGCGAGGCCCACGAGGCCGGGGTCGCGGTGCTGGTGCTGCCCGAGCTGGGCCTGACCGGCTACACGATCGACGATCTGCTGCAACAGGACGCCCTGCTCGACGCCGTCGAGACCGCGATCGCCACCCTGGCCCAGGAGAGCAAGGCCCTCTCGCCGCTGTTCGTGGTCGGCGCGCCGCTGCGCGACAACGGCCGGCTCTACAACACCGCCGTCGCCATCCAGGGCGGCCGGGTGCGGGCGGTGGTCCCCAAGAGCTTCCTGCCCAACTATCGCGAGTTCTACGAGCGTCGCTGGTTCACGCCGGGGTCGGGCGTGGTCGGCCGCACGCTTGACCTGGCCGGCCAGGCCGTACCGTTCGGCACCGACATCCTGCTGCGCAATCTCCCTGGTTCTGGGGGAGACGCGGCCTTCACCGTCGGGATCGAGATCTGCGAGGACGTCTGGACCCCGACGCCGCCCAGCACCGCCCAAGCCATGGCCGGGGCCGAGATCCTGCTGAACCTGTCGGCCAGCAACATCACCATCGGCAAGTCCGAGACCCGCCGCCTGTTGTGCGCCAGCCAGTCGGCGCGGGCCGTCGCCGCCTATGTCTATTCCGCGGCCGGGGCGGGCGAGAGCTCGACGGACCTGGCCTGGGACGGCCATGTCGACATCCACGAGATGGGAAACCTGCTGGCCCAGAGCCCGCGGTTCTCGACCGGGCCGGTGATGGCCATGGCCGACGTCGACGTGGCGCGGCTGCGCCAGGAACGCATGCGGGTGGGCAGTTTCGGCGACGCCATGGCCCTGAACCCGCCGCAGACGCCGTTCCGGATCGTCCCGCTCGACTTCACGCCGCCGGCCGGCGACCTGGCCCTGAAGCGGCCGATCGAGCGCTTCCCGTTCACCCCGTCCGACCCCGCCAAGCTGGCCGAGAACTGCTACGAGGCCTACAACATCCAGGTCCAGGGCCTGGCGCGCCGCGTCGAGGCGACGGGCTCCAAGAGCCTGGTGATCGGGGTTTCCGGCGGGCTGGACTCGACCCACGCCCTGATCGTCGCGGCCAAGGC
>NZ_JBFTZS010000547.1:0-2731 GCF_056406675.1 Caulobacter sp. P1_B12_2
GTCGAGGAGGCAAAGCATATCGAGCTGTTCGTCCGCTTCCGGCGGGCCTTCGAGGACGGCTTCGACGTGGCGTGCGGCTTCATCGGCCCGGCCGATGCGATCGGGGAGGCAATCCGCGACCACAGCCGGCTGGGCCTGGCGCTGTTCGTCCTCGGCATCGAATGGGCGACCCAGCGCCACTACGTCGAAAGCGTCCAGGACGATCAGGACCTCGACCCCCAGTTCAAGAGCCTTCTCAAGCACCACTGGATCGAGGAGTCCCAGCACGCCAAGCTCGACGCCCTGGTCTTCCTCGAACTGGCCGCCCGGGCCACGCCGGAGCAGGTCGACAAGGCGGTCGACGACTTCCTGGACATCGGCGCCTTCATCGACGGCGGCCTGGCCCAGCAGGTCCAGCTTGACCTGTCGGCGCTGGAGGCCGCCGCGGGACGCGCGCTTTCGGAGGCGGAGAGGCAGGCCTTCAGCCAGGTCCAGCACCAGGCGATGCGCTGGACCTTCATCGGCTCGGCCCTGCGCAACGAAGGGTTTCTGAAGACCGTCGGCGAGGTCAGCCCCGCCGCCCGCGCCCGTCTGGAGAGCGTCGCGCCGGCCTTCTGCTGAGGCGGCGCTCGCTACCGTTCCTCGTCGAACCGGTTCGACACCAGCTCGGTGAGGGCCTCGACCGCCGCGTCGGCCTCGGGACCCTCGGCTTCGATGTCGATGGTCGAGCCGATGCCGGCGGCCAGCATCATCAGGCCCATGATCGAGCGGGCGTCGACGCTGGTGCCCTCGCGGGCGACCGTCACCTCGGCGTCAAAGCCGGAGGCCAGCTTGACGAACTTGGCCGAGGCGCGGGCGTGCAGCCCCCGCTCGTTGATGATCTCGACCGTGCGCGCCGCCATGCGACTCACTTTTCCCCAGCGAGCACGTAGGAGGCCACGGAGATATATTTGCGTCCAGCCTCTTGGGCGTGGGCGACGCAGGCCTGCAGGGTCTCGCGCTGGCGCACGCTGGCCAACTTGATCAGCATCGGCAGGTTCAGGCCGGCGATCACCTCGGCCTTGGTCTGCTCCATCACCGAGATGGCCAGGTTCGACGGCGTGCCGCCGAACATGTCGGTCAGCAGAATCACGCCGTCGCCATCCTGATCGACAGCGGCGCACGCCTTCAGAATGTCGGACCGGCGACGTTCCATGTCGTCTTCCGGGCCGATGCAGATGGCCTTCACCGCGCTCTGCGGTCCGACCACATGCTCCATGGCGGAGACGAACTCCTCCGCCAGCCGCCCGTGCGTGACTATCACGAGCCCGATCATGCCTGATCTCTCAAACGGGATCCCCATAACCCGTGGCGACCAGGGAGGGTCGCGCGGGCCGCCTTGATACGCTTGTTAGTCGGCGACTCCAAGATGCTCAAACATCCGCCTGATTTTCCCCGGCGCGCCGGGTTCCAGAGGCCACAGGTCCAGCACGCGCGTGGAAACGCCTTCGATGGGCTGGAACATGGGATCCGGCAGCCTTTCGACCGCCTGCGGCCGATCCACGCAGCGCACCAGCAGGTCGATCTGGCAGAACGGGCGGGAGGACTGGGGCAGCACGCCCAGGCCCCGCGCCTCGACGAGGCCCGCCAGGGCGTCGGGCGCGCGGCCGTACAACTTTCCCCCAGAGACGAACACCAGGGTGCGGTCGTCGGCGACCAGGACGAAGCCCTGGTCGAGGGCCCGCAGCGCTAGGTCGCTCTTGCCGACGCCCGAGGGGCCTTCGATCAGCGCGCCGCGCCAGGTTCCGGCGACCCGGCGGGCGATCAGCCCCGCGTGACGGATCATTCGCGCTGGCCGCCGTGATGATGGGCGCCGTGGGCGCCGGCTTCAGGCAGGTCGATCCGGAACCGCGCCCCGATCACCCGCCCCTCGGCGTCCTTGCGGTTCTCCGCGCGCATGGTCCCGCCGTGCGCCTCGATGATCTGGCGGGCGATCGACAGGCCCAGGCCCGAATTGCCGCCGAACGCCTTGCCCTTCGGCCGCGAGGTGTAGAACCGCTCGAAGATCGTCTCCAGATTCTCGGCCGGTATGCCCGGACCGTCGTCGTCGACCATGACGATCAGCCGGTTGTGATGGTCGCGCAGCCCCGGATCGCGCTTCAGCGTCACCCGCACCTCGCCGTCGGCGGCGCTGAACGAGCGGGCGTTGTCGATCAGGTTGCGGAACACCTGCCCGATCGGCGTCTCGCGCGCCACGATCCGGGCGTGCTGCGGCGCGCCCTTGGCGTCGAACGTCACCCGCACGCTGCCCGGCGCCTCGCCCGGCCGCAGCTGGGCTTCGTACAGATGGATCACCTCGGCCAGCAGCAGGTTCAGCTCGAACGCCTTCGGCGCCTCGCGCGACAGCTCGGCGTCCAGCCTGGAGGCGTTGGAAATGTCGGTGACCAGGCGGTCCAGCCGGGTGACATCCTGCTGCAGAATGCCCAGCAGCCGAGCCCGGGCGGCGGGGTCGGTGACCAGGTCCAGGGTCTCGATCGCCGAGCGGATCGAGGTCAGGGGGTTCTTGATCTCGTGGGCGACGTCGGCGGCGAAGCGCTCGATGGCGTCCATCCGCTCGGACATCGAGTCGGTCATCTCCTCCAGCGCCCGCGAAAGGTCGCCCAGCTCGTCCTTGCGGCCGGAAATATCCGGCAGGGAAATGGCCCGCGCCCCGTCCAGCCGCACGCGGTCGGCGGCGCTGGCCATGCGCAGCACCGGCTGGGCGATCAGACGG
>NZ_JBFTZS010000548.1:0-2713 GCF_056406675.1 Caulobacter sp. P1_B12_2
GGCGGCCAACAACCTGTCGGGCGATATCGGCACCCGCTTCGCGGTGGTCCGCTACGGCAATGTCGTGGGCTCGCGCGGCAGCGTCGTGCCGCTGTACAAGCGCCTGCTGGGCCAGGGCGCGACCGAGCTGCCGGTCACCGACGCGCGGATGACCCGGTTCTGGATCACGCTGAACGAGGGCGTGGAGTTCGTGCTGTCGTCGCTGGAGATCATGCGCGGCGGCGAGATCTTCGTGCCCAAGATCCCGTCCATGACCATGCCTGACCTGGTCAAGGCCATGTCGCCGGACGTCGGCGTGAAGATCGTCGGCATCCGCCCGGGCGAGAAGCTGCATGAGATGATGATCAGCGCCGACGACGCCCGCGCCACCGTCGAGCTGGACGACCGCTACGTGATCGAGCCGACCTTCGTGGAATATCCGCGCAAGCCCTTCCGCGGCGAGGCCCAGGCCAAGGACGTGGCCGAGGGCTTCAGCTACAGCAGCGACAACAACGACGACTGGCTCAGCGAGGACGGCCTGAACGCCATGCTGGCCGAGAAGGCCTGACGTGTCGGCCTCGTCTGTTGGAGGGGGGGCGCTTCCGTTCCTGCCCTACGGCCGTCAGACCATCGAGGACGACGACGTGGCGGCGGTCGCGGCGGCCCTGCGCGCCGACTTCCTGACGACGGGGCCGACCGTCGAGGCCTTCGAGACCGCCTTCCGGGCCAAGGTCGGCGCCGAGCACGCCATCGCCGTGGCCAACGGCACGGCCACCCTGCACCTGGCCATGCTGGCCCTGGGCGTCGGCGAGGGCGACGTCTGCATCGCGCCCTCGGTCACCTTCCTGGCCACCGCCAATTGCGCCCGCTACGTCGGGGCCGAAGTGGTGTTCGCCGATGTCGATCCCGACAGCGGCCTGATGACGCCGGAAACCTTGGCCGACGCCTTGAAGCGCGCTGGGGATCGCCGGGTCCGGGCCGTGCTGCCGGTCCACCTGCGCGGCGACGTCTGCGACCTGCCGGCCCTGCGCGACCTGGCCGCCGGCGTCGGCGCCGTGCTGGTCGAGGACGCGCCCCACGCCCTGGGCTCGGTGGGAACCTTCGACGGCGCCGCCCATCCCGTCGGCGACGGCGCCTATTCGGCCTTCGCCAGTTTCTCGTTCCATCCGGTCAAGACCCTGGCCACGGGCGAAGGCGGCATGCTGACCACCAATGACGCGACCCTGGCCGCCAGGGCTCGCTCCCTGCGCGGCCACGGCATGGTGCGACCTGCCGGCGCCGAGCCCTGGATCTACGAGATGTCGGAGCTGGGCTTCAACTACCGCATCCCCGACGTGCTCTGCGCCCTGGGGATCTCGCAGCTTTCCAAGCTGGATCGGTTCGTCGCGCGGCGCCGGACCCTGGCGGCGCTCTACGCCGAAAAGCTCGCGGCCCTGGCGCCGACCGTGCGCCTGGCGACCAGTCCCGACTGGTCCGACCCGGCCCTGCACCTGCTGACCGTGCTGATCGACTTCGAAGCCGCCGGGACCACGCGCCGCGCGGTGGTCGAGGCCCTGAAGGCGGCGGGGATCGGCAGCCAGGTCCACTACATCCCGGTGCACGGCCAACCCTATTACCAGGCCCGCTACGGCGCCCTGGACCTGCCGGGCAGCGACGCCTGGTACGCTCGCTGCCTGACCCTGCCGCTGTATCCGACGATGGCGGACGACGACGTCGACCGGGTGGTCGAGGCGCTGGCGGGGGCCCTCGGGCGGTCGTGACGGTCCGTCACGTCGCGTCGATCAGCCGGTCGGCGAGGCGCTGGATCGCCGCACGGACCGCCGTCCCGTAACCGTCTTCCGGCAGGACGACGCTCGTCGCCCTCGCCTGGTCGGCGTGACGCCGCGCCTGTTCGAACAGGCCGGATCGACGGCAGACGTCACCCAAGTTGAGATGGAGCGAGGGCAGGAACACGTCGATCGAAAGGATCGCCTCGCCCGTCGCGATCGTGCCGCCCGCCGCCGCTTCCGCCGCCGCGAGGGCCCGCTGGTCCCAGATCAGTTCCTGCGCGAGGTCGCTCTGCGCGTCCGCCGCGTAGTGGGCGAGAACGCACCGCCGGGCAGGATCACGCGTCACCTCGGCGTCCGCCCAGAGCGTCGCGAACAGCGTGCGGGCCATCGCCTGGTCGCCGGCGTGCAGGACGGCGACCGCCGCCATGATCCGGTCCATCGCTTCCGAGTGGGTCGTCATCAGATCAAAAGGGTGGTGAAGCGCCGCCGAAAGTCCAGCGCGGGACGCGATCGGCGATGACCTAAGCCGCCGCCTTCTGCTGAACCATGCCCTTGAGCAGGTCCATCGTCTCGGGCGAGCCGGCCAGTTGTTCGCGGGCTTCGGGCGCGCGGGCCAGTTTCATCGCCTCGATCTTGGCCTTGTCCGCCACGGGTCCGGTCGGGCCGGCCTCGCCCATGGCCAGCTTGATCAGCAGGGCCAGCTTCTGGGGCAGGGGCGCGGGGGCGCGGACCAGCATGGCGACCAGCCGGGCGTCGACCTCGATCATGCCGCCCACCTCGCCCAGGCGGGCGCACAGCGGTTCGTAGTCCTCGACCACCAGGCCCGAGCGGACCAGGGCGCGCTGCAGGCCGGCCAGGGCGGCCAGCTTGRCGGCCGCCGAGTCCGGACCCTGGCGCAGTTCGCGCTCGAAGCGCAGGGCCAGGACGTTGGCCGACAGCCAGCGGGCGGCCATGCGCTTGTTGAC
>NZ_JBFTZS010000549.1:0-2700 GCF_056406675.1 Caulobacter sp. P1_B12_2
ATCCAACCCGATGACGGCGGCAAGGACGTGTTCGTCCACATCAGCGCCGTCGAGCGCGCGGGCCTGCGCAGCCTGGACGAGGGCCAGAAGGTCAGCTTCGACACCGCCGAGGAGCGCGGCAAGATCGCGGCGAACAATCTGAAGCCGCTCTAGGCTCCAGAATTTCGCTCGATACGCGAATTTGACGGGCGCCGGTTCGAACGAACCGGCGCCCGTCTGCTATTGATGAGTCGATGACCGTCGATCCTCGCCTTCTCGAAATCGTCGCCGATCGCGCCTGGCCCGCGCGCCAGAGCGGGGCGCTGGGCGGCTGGCGGCTGAACGCTTCGGACGGCTGGTCGCGGCGCATCAACGCCTGCTGGCCGCTGGGCGAGCCCGACCGGCCCATCGACGAGGCCATCGAGGCGGCCGAGGCCTTCTACGCCCATCGCGGCCTGCCGGCCTGTTTCAAGCTGGCCGACGGGGCGGTGGTCCCGACGAACCTGTCCGAACATCTGCGGGCCCGCGGCTACCGGCCGACCCACGGCACCCTGGTGATGGTGGGGGAGGCGACGGGTTTGATCGCGGGGGCCACCGACGTGGCCGTGACCCTGTCCGACGCGCCCGACCCGGCCTTCGAAGCCGTGCTGGCCGCCAGCGCGGGCGGCAACGCCGGCGACGCCCGCGAGCGGCTGGACGCCCTGGGCCGCATCCCCGCGCCGGCCCGCTTCGCGCGGCTGGACCTGGACGGCGAGCTCGCGGCCCTGGGCGCCACGGCGATCGACGGCGAGTGGGCGGGAATCTTCGGCATGCGCACCCTGCCCAGCCATCGCCGCAAGGGGCTGGCCAGCCGGATCCTGGCGACCTTGCTGCACGAGGCCCGGGCGCTGGGCGCCCGGCGCGCCTACCTGCAGGTCGAGGCCGACAACGCGCCGGCCATCGCGCTCTACAGCGGCCTGGGGTTCGTGCCGACCTACGGCTATCGCTATTGGGTGGTCGAATAGCGCTTCAGACCGCGCGCTTGATGATCGCCGCGAACAGGGCGACGCCGGCGACGGCCATCAGCAGCGACATGAACAGCACCGACCGGCCCAGGCGAAAGGGGCCCGCTTTCTGGACATTGCGGATCGTCACCCAGTAGTCGATCACGCCCAGGACCATGGCGGCGGTTCCCATGCCGACCAGGAAGAGGCCGACCTTCTGCGGGCTTTCGGGACGCGCCAGCGCGCCCGCCTTGGCGGCGGTTTCCAGGAACTTGTAGATCGTGAAGCCGAAGCTGAGCATCGACAGCGAGGTTCGCAACCAGGCCATCAACGTGCGGTCCGCCGCCAGCACGGTGCGCACGGCGCCGAGATCGGCGGGCAGGAGGGGACGGGATGCGGGGCGCTCGGTCATGGGCGGTCCCTATTTCGGATAGAGGAAGGTGGCGATGAACCTCAGGCCCCATTCCGGGCCGACTCCGTCCTGGGCCGCGTAGGCCCGCGCGCCGCCGCCCAGCGACACGCGCTGGCCGCCAAACTTGTAAAGGTGGGTGACCGTCAGGTTGATCGGCACGGTCCACCCCTTGGTCTTCCAGTTGTAGCTGCTCTCGGCGTTGATCCCCCAGGTCGTGGCCGTGGGGGTGGTGTAGCTGAGGAAGGGCTGGATGAAGGTCTGGCTGACGTCGGGTCGATCCTGGTCGCCGGCGTCGGCGAAGGACCAGATGTGGTTGGCCAGCACGCCGTAGGTGTAGCCGTGCTGCTGCTTGAGCAGCAGGGCGGTGGGACCCGCGCCCCATTTCTTCGTGCCGAGGTCCGACTCGCCGGTCGGCCACAGGATGGCCGGGCCGATCGCCCAGACCACGCCGTCGTGCTCGGCTTTCGGCGAGAAGAAGAAGCTCTGGGTGACGTCGCTCAAGCCGAACGCGGTGTCGTCGCCGGGATAGGCATGCTCCTTCTTCACGATGGGCACGATCGTGCGGACGATCAGGTTCCAGTCCGGGTTCAGCGAAAACGGGACCACCGGCTGGACGTTCAGGGTGTAGCGGCCGCCGTCCTCGGGGCCGTAGCAGCAGTCGTAGTTCTGCTGCAGCGGGACGCTGATCAGGCTGGAGACCGGGTTGTTCAGCTTCCTGGCCAGCTCGGCGGTGTCGTCCTGGGCGTGAGCCAGGGCGGGGACGAGGCAGCACGCGGCGGCCGAGGCGGCGAGGGGCGCTCGCCATGACAGGTTTGGAGGAAAAGGACGCGAGGGCACGACGAGTTTCCTCCTGGCTCGCGCGAACTATCCGGCGCGGCGCCGGCCGGCGCCATGGAGCGAAGCCCCATCGGCGCGTCGGAAATACCCGGAGGAGGGGGAAGGGGCGAGCTCTCTGCGCGCCGGCAATTATCCTCTCCAGCCGGGAGAGGGTTCAAGGACGTCTACGCTCGGCGTCCAGAGAATAAAGTTACTTGATTTCAACGCCTTAAACTTTCTCGACCCGATCTTGTCCCCACCCTCCAAACCTCCCGTATCCTGATCTCACCTCGACGCGGGGAAAGGGCGCATGGCCAGCGACCGATGCGGCGGCGGGGGGCGATCGAGCGGGGAGCTCTGTCGGCGGTTCTGTCGCGTGAGTTTGGCGGGATCAAACCCCATCCATCTGGTGCCGGCTGGGCGCGGAACACGGATACAGCGTTGGTTGGGGGCCGACTTTGCAGCAGGCGGGCGGACGACGCTCGCGGTCCGGGATCAGGCGCGTTGGCC
>NZ_JBFTZS010000550.1:0-2700 GCF_056406675.1 Caulobacter sp. P1_B12_2
CGATTATTCCGCTGCTTGCATTTGCCGTCATCAATGGCTTCGATTATTCCGCTGCTTGCATTTGCCGTCATCAATGGCTTTCTTATGAGAAAAACGATAAAACATCCAGAATATAAGCCCGTGATGTGGATTCGAGCAGAAAGCATTATTTTGCTTATCATTTTTTTATTTACAGCTATCATGGTAACGCAATCGCCGCCAACTAATATAAGTCATATGGCACKKRACCGCCGACGACCCCCAGGCTGGTGACGAGGCCGAGCGCGGCCAAGGCGAGGTAGTCGTTCAGACCGCCGAATGGCCCACGCGCGCCGTCATGATCCCGCGCGGTCTGGCGCGTGACCGCGGCCTGCAGCGCGACCTGGCCGACCATGGACACCAGCATCGTGGCGACGAGCACCAGCCAGCTCTCCAGCGAGCTCAAGGCCGTGTCGGGTTCGAACAGGTGCGCGCTGGCATAGGTGGTGGCCGCCTCCGGCAAGCCGGAGAAGGCGACCGCCCACAAGAGAAGTTTGACGGGGTCGCGCTTCAGAAGCGCCAAGACGCCCCGGAGGACGCGTCCGCCGTTGAACTGTGTCGGCGCTGCGATGTCGGTCATGATCGGTTGAACACTTGGGCGGCGGTCTCGTAGCGCGCTGCGCGCGACGATCAGGCGATCGAAGAAGGCCTTAGGCGAACACTTCGGCGGTGCGATCGGCCGAGCCGCGGTGACCGCTGCGCAAGCGCATATAGATGGCGGTCATGACCGTCGCGCTCAGAGGCGCGCCCAAGGCGCCGATCAGCGGCACGACACCATAGGCGTTGAGCGGCGCGACGGCGGCCTGGGTAAAGGAGCTCCCGGGTGAAACGATGCGGAAGATCACCCATTCAACGGCGACCACGATCAGGACGGAGGCGACGACCAAGCCCAGCAGCGCCCACCGATGGCCCTTGGTCWGGGTGCGGCTGTGCTTGAAGGCCTCGATGATCCCCATCCGCTCGACGATCACGGCTTGGGTCGCGACGATCCACATCAACGCCACGATCACGCCGGGCACGATCAGCAGCATCGTGCCCGCCATGACGCCCAGGAAATAGAGCGCCTGGACCGCCAACACGGGCAGGGAGAAGCGCAAGCCCTGCCGCAGGGTCTCGCCGAGGGGCGGCGAACGGCCTTGCAGAACCTCGGCGGCGGTCCAGCTGACCGCCGCGATGAACAGGCTGTGCGGCGCCGCCTGGGCCAGCCATGTGCTCAGCCAATTGGCCAGGCCGATGAGATATCCGGCGCCCTTGAAGAGCGGATAGGCGCGAAGCCAGGACGATCCGGCCGTCCCCGTGAAGACCAGGGCGGCGGACAACAGCAGCAGGACCAGACCGCGCTGGATCAGCAACTGTCCGGCGTCGCGGAAGGCGTCACCCATCACGAGCGGCGTACGATGAACCTCGGCCACGATCAGTCGAACACCGAGGCCAGGGCTTCGGGGCCGGTGCCCTCGCGCGAGCCGCGCAGTTCGGAATAGAGGGTCGCCAGGCCGGCGGTGCTGACCAGGGTGGTGATCGTGGCGACCAGCGGATCGGCGACCAGTTGGATGACGCTGAGCGAGCTGGCGAAGCTGCCCATCGTGTCGGCCGTGGGCGCACCCTTGGCCAGGACGAACGGTGCGAAGGCCGCCAGGATCAGGGCGCTCAGCACCCAGGCCGCGATCGCGTACAGCACGAACAGGCCGAAGATCGGCCAGCGCCGGCCACGGGTCAGGTCGCGGCTGCGGCTGAAGGCGTCGAAGACCCCGATCCTCTCGACGACCTTGGCCGGCACCGCCACGGCCCACACCACCATCAGGATCAGGCCGGGGATGATCAGCAGCATGAAGCCGATCGCCAGGCCCAAGGCCGACAGAATCGCCAGGCCGATCAGCGGCAGGCAGTTGCGGACGCCGACCCTCAGGCTGTCGCCGAGCACGACCTTACGGCCGTTGAGGTCGGTCACCGTGGCATGGACGATGGCGGCTTGCAGCACGAAGGCGGCGGCCAGCATCACCAGGCCGCCGATGAAAGTTCCGCCGATCCAGTCGGGCTGGAACGTCGCCCGATCGCCGGCGAAACGCAGTTGGAACATCCCCACCAACAGGTTCGGCAGGCCGCCCAGCAGCAGGGCCAGCAGGGTGAAGGGGACGAAGTTTCGACGGATGACCTCGAAGGTCCCGGAAATCACCCGGCCCATCTCGAAGCTGCGCGAACCCGCGGTCGTGTCGGTCATCTGTGATCGCCCCCAAAAGCTAGGCCGCAGTTCAACCATGCGGTGAACCGAGTGTCCATGGTTTGAGCGTCTATCCCCGTCGCTGCCGAAACGGAGTTGAACAAAATCAGCGCTCTACACAAAAACGCAGGTTTCCGGTCCTTGGGGCCTGGGGCGGCCGCATAATGGCTTCACCTGGAGGCACGGGGAGGGCGCACGTACGGCGACCGATGCGGCTTTCGGGGGCGATCGAGCGGGAAGCTCTGTCGGCTGTGTTGTCCGCGTGCGTAGGGACAGCATCRAACCTTRCGTCTCTGGTGCCGGTCGGGCCTGGAACACAGATACGACGTGACGTGAGGGCTGACTTGGCGRCAGGCGGGCGGTGACGCGCTCGCGGTCCGGGACCAGGGGCGTTGCCCTGGCCCGCCCGTCGGAGGCTTCAAGGCGGCGAGGCCCTAACAGGGCTCAGCGTCGCGGGCTTCCGG
>NZ_JBFTZS010000551.1:0-2694 GCF_056406675.1 Caulobacter sp. P1_B12_2
GTACGTGACCTGGTCCAAGGGCTTCAAGTCGGGCGGCTTCGATAACCGCGCCACGCGGCTGGACCTGGCCACGCGGCCGTTCGCGCCCGAGAACGTCGACGCCTACGAGACCGGTCTGAAGACCGAGTTGTTCGACCATCGCGCCCGGGTGAACCTGGCGGTGTTCTACAACGACTACAAGGACCTGCAGGTCAGCTACAGCGACCCGGCCTATCCGGGCAATTCGGTCCGCTCCAACGCCGGCAAGGCCCACACCTACGGCGTGGAGCTGGAGAGCGACATCCGCGCCACCGAACGCCTGAGCTTCCAGGCCTCGGCCGGCTATCTGTTCGCGGTCTACGACAAGTATCGCAACGCCGGCGGCATCGGCGTGAACGCCGACGGCCACCGGCTGCTGAACTCGCCGCGCTGGAGCCTGTCGGGCGCGGTCACCTACGACGTGCCGGTCGAGATCCCCGGCGAGCTCCGCGTCGGCCTGAACGCCCAGTACCAGACCAAGACCTATTTCAGCGCCTTGCAGCGTCCTCAGGACCTGGCCCCGGCGCAGACCTTCCTGAACGGCACGGTGACCTGGCAATCGCCCGACCCGCGCTGGGCCGTGCAGCTGTCGGGCCGCAACCTGCTGGATTCCGACAAGCCGGTCACCTCGACCTACACGCCCGCGACCGGGGTCTTCTACAACAACTACCCGGACCCGCGGACCTGGCTGGTCACGCTGAAATACGCGCTGTGATCCGATGAGCGCGCCCCGCCCCTCCTCCAAGCTTCACAAGCTGGCTGACTTTGTCGGCGCCTTGGGAAACCTGGTCGACCAGACGACCGACGAAGACCTGATCCTCGCCGAGGGCGGCCGGTTGCTGGCGGGACTGATCGCCCGCGACGACTGGCTGCCGGACGCCTACGCCCAGCCCGATCCGACCCGCTACCAGCAGTACCTGCTGCACTGCGACAGCCGCGAGCGGTTCAGCGTGGTCAGCTTCGTCTGGGGGCCGGGCCAGGCGACGCCGGTGCACGACCACACCGTCTGGGGCCTTGTGGGCGTGCTGCGCGGGGCCGAGCTGTCGCAACGTTTCGAGCGCCGGGCCGGGGCCTTCGCGGCCGTCGGCCCGGTCCACCGGCTGGAGCGCGGAGAGGTCGAGGCGGTCTCGCCGACGGTCGGTGACGTACACCAGGTCACCAACGCCTTCGACGACCGCGTCTCGATCAGCATCCACGTCTACGGCGCCAATATCGGCGCCGTGCAGCGCTCGACCTACGACGCCGACGGCCGGCCCAAGCGGTTCGTCTCCGGCTACGCCAACACCACCCTGCCCAACCTCTGGGATCGCTCGAAAACCGTGCTGGCCGAGGCAAGCTCATGACCCTAACCGCCGTCTCCCCCCGCGAGGTCCGCCAGGACTGGATCGCCCGCCGCGAGATCGCTCTGCTCGACCTGCGCGAGGAGGACCCGTTCGCCCGCGCCCACCCGCTGTTCGCCTCGCAGCTGCCGCTCAGCCGGCTGGAGCTGGAGATCCTGGACCGCGTCCCTCGCAAGGACGCCAAGATCGTGCTGTACGACAACGGCGAAGGCCTGGTCTCGCCGGCCGGCAAGCGACTGGCGGCCCTGGGCTACACGCAGATTCGAGCGCTTGCTGGTGGGCTCCAGGGTTGGAAGGACGCCGGCTACGAGCTGTTCCAGGACGTCAATTCCTACAGCAAGGCGTTCGGCGAACTGGTCGAGGCGCGACGGCACACGCCGTCCCTGCCCGCCCAGGAAGTCCAAGCCCGGATCGACGCCAAGGCCGACCAGGTGATCCTGGATTCCCGTCGGTTCGAGGAATACGCCGTGATGAGCATCCCGGGCGGCATCAGCACCCCAGGCGCCGAGCTGGTGCTGCGGGCCCGCGAACTGGCGCCCGACCCGGCGACCACCATCATCGTCAACTGCGCCGGCCGCACCCGCAGCCTGATCGGCGCCCAGTCGCTGCTGAACGCCGGCGTGCCCAATCCGGTCTTCGCCCTGCGCAACGGCACCATCGGCTGGACCCTGGCCCAGCAGACCCTGGAGCACGGCCAGAGCCGGCGCTTCGGGGCCGTCTCGGACCAGACCCTGGAGGAAGCTCGCGCCAAGGCCCGCGACGTGGCCTACCGCGCCGGCGTCCGGCGGATCGACGCCGAGGGCCTGGCCGACCTGGCCCAGGACCGCAAGCGCACCCTCTATCGCTTCGACGTCCGCACGCCCGAGGAATACGCCGTCGGCCACCTGCCCGGCTTCCGCTCGGCGCCCGGCGGTCAGCTGGTGCAGGAGACCGACGTCTTCGCCCCGGTGCGCGGCGGCCGCATCGTCCTGGCCGACGATCTGGGACCGCGCGCCGACATGAGCGCCTCGTGGCTGGCCCAGCTGGGCTGGGACGTCTACGTGCTGGACGGCGGCTTCGACGGCGAGCTGGAGACCGGCGCCTGGCGGCCGAACGCGCCGTCGATCCCGACCGTCGAGACCATCAGCGCCGAGGACCTGGCCGTGGCGCTGGGCGACAGCGCCGTGGTGGTGCTGGATCTGGCGCCCAGCCCCGTCCATCGGAAGGGCCACGTTCCGGGCGCCTGGTTCACGATCCGCGCCCGCCTGGCCGAGGCCTTCGAACGCATCCCCGAAGGCCTGCCGATCGTCCTGACCTCGCCCGACGGGCGCCTGGCGCGGCTGGCGGCGGCCGAGGT
>NZ_JBFTZS010000552.1:0-2659 GCF_056406675.1 Caulobacter sp. P1_B12_2
CCTTGGGGGAAGACGGTCGCGAAGCGACCCGTAGGGGGCAAGTGTCAGCCGCCTCYGAGCAAACTACTTCCGCGCCAGCCACCGGTTGATCTTGGCGTACAGCACCTCGCGCTGCACCGGCTTGGCCACGTGGTCGACCATGCCGGCGGCGTAGCAGCGTTCGACCTGCTGGGGCAGGGCGTCGGCGCTCATGGCGATGATCGGCACGTCGCCGACCCCGCCGTCGAGGGCGCGGATGGCCCGGGTGGCGGTCAGGCCGTCCATCTCGGGCATGTGGATGTCCATCAGGATGATGTCGAAGCCGCCGCGCGCCGCCTTGGCGACCGCCTGCTGGCCGTTGTCGGCGGTCTCGACCTCGCAGCCCACCAGGGTCAGCAGGGCAGCGCCGATCTCGCGGTTCATCGGGTGGTCGTCGACCAGCAGGATGCGGGCCGCGCCCGGGGCGGCGATGGGGCGGGGCTCGCCGGCGTCATAGGCCTCGACCTGGGGCGCCTGCAGTTCCAGCCAGAAGGCCGAGCCGTGGTTCAGGGCGGTGTCGACGCCGATCTTGCCGCCCATCAACTCGACCAGCGCCTTGCTGATCGCCAGGCCCAGGCCCGCGCCGCCGTACGGACGGCTGGCCGAGCTGTCCACCTGGCTGAAGCGCTGGAACAGCCGGCCCTGCTGCTCGATGGCGATGCCGACGCCGGTGTCGATGATCTCGAACTTCAGCCGGTCCTCGATCTCGCCGGGCTCGATCGTCAGGCAGGCGCGGATCCGTCCGGCCTCGGTGAACTTCACCGCGTTGTTCAGCAGGTTCAGCAGCACCTGGCGCAGCCGCAGGCCGTCCAGGTCGTGCAGCCCGCCGACCGGATCGACCAACTCGACCTCGAGCGTCAGCCCCTTGTTCTCGGCCTCGGGCCGGATGATGCCGATCGCGTCGTGCAGCACCGCCGCCGCCGAGGTCGGCTGGAACAGCAGCTCGACCTGGCCCGCCTCGACCCTTGAGAAGTCGAGGATGTCGTTGACGACGGTCAGCAGGGCCGTACCGGCGCTGTCGATCAGGCTCAGCTGGCGGCGGACGTCGGGCGGCAGGTCCTGGCGTTCGACCAGCAACTGCGAGAAGCCCAGCATGCTGTTCAGCGGTGTCCGGATCTCGTGGCTCATCGTGGCCAGGAACTCGGTCTTGGCCTCGTTGGCGGCCAGGGCCCGGGCGCGGGCGGCGCGGGTCAGCTGCTCGCGGCGGACCAGCAGGCGGCGCAGGCGCTCCTGCTGGGCCAGGGCCAAGCCGGTGGCCAGGCTGGTGACGAACAGCACGCCGACGAAGACCTGGACCAGCCGGTTCTGGTGGGCCTGGGACCAGTCGGTCGAGATCTGCGGGCTCCACAGGCCGTGGACGGTCAGCGGGATGGCCACGCAGGCGACGATCAGCGAGGCCTGGGCCGCACCGCGCGGACCCAGGCGGAAGGCGGCCAGCAAGGCGACGGGGAACAGCAGGAACGGCGCGGGCAGGCCCTTGGCGTGGAACACCAGCGCCGACAGCGCCGCGACCAGCAAGCCCAGGCCCAGCGGCTCGGCCAGCGGGCGTTGGAAGGCGCGGCGGTGTTCGCTGTCCAGCAACACCAGCACGGCCGGCAGCACGATGGACATGCCCAGCACGCCGCACAGGAACCAGTCGGTCAGCACCGTCACGAACGGCAGGCCGTAGGCCAGGGCCAGCACGGCCGCGGCGACGGCGGCCATGGCCAGGGTGACCGGCGCGGTCAGGGTGGTCAGAAGGGCCAGCTGGCGCATGGTCCGCACGCGCGGCGGGCCGCCGAAGAACCGCTTGGTGACCCACCAGACCAGCAGGGCCTCGCTGACATCGACCAGGGTGTAGAGCGCCGCGCGGCCCAGACCGTCGCCGACCAGCAGGTCGATGGCCAGGTGGCTGGTCACGGCGATGGCCGTCAGGATGAGGCGGCGGCGCGGGCTGAGCACCAGCAGGCCGCCCGCCAGCAGGGCGTTGGTCGGCCACAGGGTGGCGATGCCGAAGGCGTTGCGGGTCAGGAAGTCGCTGAACGCCTGGCTGGCCACCAACGCCACGGCCAGGACGAGCAGGATGCGATCCTGCCGCCGCTGTTCGTGATGGGCGACGTTAGCCTGCATGTTTATTCCCGTTCCCCGGACGGGAGAAATACGCGAACAGGGCCTTTGCGTTTCGTCGATACGCGACGCTGTGACGCTTTGCCGCATCCTAGGGTGAAGTTCAATCACGTCCCGGTTGTGGTTCGTCCTGGTGCAAGACTTCGCGCCGCCGCCAGGCGTCGATCCGGGTCATCAGCGGGGTCGCGGTGACGCCATGGACGAGGATGGAGCAGAGCACGACGAAGCCGGTGATCGCCCACAGCCGATCCCATCGGTGGAAGTCGCCGTGGTTCAGGCCATAGGCCAGGTAGTAGAACGAGCCGATCCCGCGAATGCCGAAGAAGGCGACGACCGCGCGCTCCCGCATCGAATGCGGTGCGCCGATCAGGCCGATCCAGCCGGCCAGCGGCCGGACCACGAAGACCAGCGCCAGCCCGAACGCCGCCTCCTTCCAGGTCAGGGAGTCCAGCAGGCCGCCCRCCACCGCGCCGCCCAGCAGCACCAGGACCAGCATCATCAGCAGGCGCTCCACCTGTTCGGCGAAGTCGTGCAT
>NZ_JBFTZS010000553.1:0-2659 GCF_056406675.1 Caulobacter sp. P1_B12_2
GACGAGCCCTGGCCGACCGCGACGTGGTGGTCTCCAACGTTCCGGCCCAGGCGGTCGTCGTCCAACGCGGCGTCAGCGCCTCGACCTACGCCTGCGGCGACCGCTGCTCGCTGCTGAGCTCCAGCACCGCGCCCGCCGCGCCCATGCCCTCGGCCGTCGTCGTCGTTCCTTAGGTCGTCGGGCCTAGATCCTCACACCCCCTAGACTCTTCACGCGATCGCGCGGGCCTAAACCCCTGATTAGGGACGTCCGGCCTAGATTAGGCCGCCTGACGTTCCTTAAAGGCGCTGACGCGGACGCCGCCATGGCCGATCGAGCCCGACACCATCGCCAGCTTCTGGCCCGCCTGGGCCTGCTGCGCCGCTTCGCCCGCGCCGACGACGGCGCGGCGGCGATCGAGTTCGCCTTCGTCGCCATCCCCTTCCTGATCCTGGTGTTCGCTATCATCGAGCTGGGCCTCACCTTCCTGGTCTCGCTGAGCCTGGACAACGCGTTGATGACCATCGACCGCACGATCCGCACCGGAACCGTGCAGGCCGGCGGCAACGACCCCGTCCTGTTCCGCGACAAGGTGTGCGGCCAGATGTCCTGGCTGGGCGGGTCCTGCCAGTCGGCGCTGACCCTCGACGTCCGCGTCCTGCCTTCGTTCGCCGAGACCAAGGACCTGCCCCGGCCCAAGGCCGGCGCCACCTGCTTCGATCCCGGCGGTCCCAACGCGATCGTCCTGGTGCGCGGCTACTACAAGTGGCCCCTGATCACGCCGCTGCTGCAGGAGGCGGTCTCCGGCCCGGTCGGCAATCGCGAGGTCACCTTCGCGGCGGTGTTCACCAACGAGCCGTATTCCGAAACCCTCGAGCCGATTAAGTGCAAATGACCCGCCGCCTCTCCAACTTCTGGCGTGATCGCCGCGGGGTCTCGGCCGTCGAGTTCGCTCTGATCGCGCCTCTGCTGATCCTCTTCTACTTCGGCATGGCCGAACTGACCGAGGCGATGATGGCTCAGCGGCGTCTGAGCCACCTGACCGCGTCGATCGGCGACGTGGTGGCCCGCGACCAGCGCTTCACCGACGCCCGCCGCAACGACGTCTTCAGCGTCGGCTCGGTGCTGATGGAGCCGTTCCCGACCTCGACCCTGCGGATGTGCATCGTCAGCATCGCCTCCGACGCCGCCGGTCGGGACGTGGTGGTCTGGTCGGAAAAGTCCAATTCGCCGACCGACTGCCCCGCGGCCGGCGCCGTGGTCGACATCCCGCCCAGCGTGCTGCCGGCCAGCCAGAGCGTGATCATGAGCAAGGCCAGCTATGAGTACGACTCGGTGTTCAAGCTGATCCTGCCCAACACCCTGACCTTCCGCCGCACCTTCTATCTGCGGCCCCGGCTCTCCGACCAGGTCGAACGCGTCAAGGTCTGACGCTTCAAGGTCTGGCGCTTCAAGGTCTGGCGCGTCAAGGTTTGGCGGCCTCGCGTACGATTTCGGCCAGGCGCTCGACCAGCGCATGAGGACCGAAGGCCTCGCCCTCGAACCGCCGCGCCGGGCGCACGCCGATCAGGCTGTTGGTCAGGAACACCGCCTYGGCCTCGTCCAGCGCCTCGGCGCCGGTCGCCACCTCGTGGACTTCGACGTCGAGCGTTCGCGCCGCCTCGACCACCCGCCCCCGGGCCAGGCCGTTCAGCACGCCGCAATGCAGGGCCGGCGTGAACAGCCGCCCGTCCGTGATCCAGAACAGATTGGCCGCCGCCGCGCAGGTCAGGTCGCCGTGGTTGTTGCGCATCACCGCCTCGTCGGCTCCCGCCGCCTTGGCCTCGGCCCGGGCCAGGACATTGTCGACATAGGACAGGGTCTTCAGCCGGGCGGCGGGCGAGCCCTCGTTGCGGCGGGTCTTGGCCAGGACCAGGTCGACCGGCGTCGTCACCGGCGGCGCGGCGGCGGCGCTGGCCGCCAGGCGAAGCACGGGCGCCTCCGGACGATCCAGCCCCCGCCCCCCGGAGCCGGCCGTCAGGGTCAGGCGCACGGCGGCGCGAACCTTGTCCAGCCCGGCCTCGCCCGGCGCGGCCAGGCAGAGCGCGCGGGCCTGAGCCAGGTCGAAGGCGGGCAGGCCCAGTGTTTCACAGCCGGCCGCCATCCGGGCCAGGTGGGCGTCGAGGTGCGGCAGGCCCTCGCCGGTCCACAGCATCGTCTCGAACAGGCCGTCGCCCAGCAGCAGGCCCCTGTCATTCAAGGGAAAGGAGGCGTGCAAGGGAAAGGCGTCCAGAGTGGTCATCCGCGAGGCGGCTCCATCAGGGCCCGGCGCAGGGCGGCGAACTTGGCTTCGGTCTCCAGGCGCTCGGCGTGGGGATCGCTGTCGGCGACGATGCCCGCTCCGGCCCTGGCTTCCAAACGCCAACCTTCAGCGTCTTGTTCAAGACCGACTGTGCGGATCAGCACGCTGGATTCCAGCGCCCCGTCGACCCCCGCCCAGAACAGCGAGCCGCAATAGGGTCCGCGCGCCGTCTCCAGCTCGGCGATCACCTTCATGGCCTGGACCTTGGGCGCGCCGGTGATCGAGCCGGGCGGGAAGGCCGCGCGCAGCAGGTCGGCCGCCGCCAGGCCCGGCGCCAGCCTGCCGGTCACGGTGGAAACCAGGTGATGGACGTTGGCGAAGGTCTCGACCCGGAACAGC
>NZ_JBFTZS010000554.1:0-2655 GCF_056406675.1 Caulobacter sp. P1_B12_2
GGCTAGGCTTCAGTGCGCCCCTGACTTCATCCGAGACGCCTCCATGATCGCCACGACCCGCCGCGCCGCCCTGCTGTCGGCCTTCGCCACCGTCGGGGCCGCRGCGCTCGCCAAACCGGCTTTCGCCCGGCAGACCGGCAAGGCGGGCGCGGCGGTCGACCAGTTCGCCCAGGAGGTCATGGCGGCCTTCCCCGACGAGCCGGGCCTGGGGATCTGCGTGGTCGAGGACGGCGAGATCACCCTGGCCAAGGGCTATGGCGTGCGCCGGCTGGGCGGGCCCGACAAGGTCACCGACTCCACCCTGTTCGGCGTGGCCTCCAACACCAAGGCCTTCACCGCCGCCGCCCTGGCCATGCTGGTCGAGGAGGGCAAGGTCGCCTGGGACGACCCGGTCACCAAATACCTGCCCAATTTCGCGATGAGCGACCCGATCGTCACCAAGCTGATGACCGTGCGCGACCTGCTGTGCCACCGCTCGGGCCTGACCCTGGGGGCGGGCGACCTGATGATCTGGCCCAACCCCACCCACACGCGCGCCGACATCGTGGCGGGCCTGAAATACCTGCCGATCGGCGGCCAGTTCCGGGGCGGCTACGCCTATGACAACGTGCTGTACGTGGCGGCCGGCGAGGTGATCGCCGCCGTCACCGGCGCGCCGTGGGAGGTGTTCATCCAGAAGCGGATCCTGGACCCGCTGAAGATGACCGACAGCGTCCCCCTGCCCTCGATGATCGGCGACCGTCCGCGCGCCGAGCCGCACGCGCGGATGGGACCGCCGGTGCGGGGCCTGGGCCCGCAGACCGTGCTGCCGTTCGACGGCAGCTTCGACTCGGCGGGCGCCGCCGGCGGCCTCAACACCACGCCGCGCGACATCGGCAAGTGGCTGCAGGTCCAGCTGGGCCTGGGCACGACGCCCGGCGGGACCAAGCTGTGGACCGAGGCCTCGGGCCGCGAGATGTGGAAGCCCCAGACCATCACCGCCTGGTCCGACGGCCCCACCGCCGACAACCCGGTGAGGGCCAGCCTGCAGGCCTACGGCCTGGGCTGGTTCGTCAACGACCATCGCGGCGAGCGGATCGTCTGGCACACCGGGGGCCTGGCCGGCTTCATCTCCTATACCGGCCTGCTGCCGGGCCGGAAGTCGGGGATCATGGTGATGACCAACGCCGAGGAGAACACCGTCTTCCGGTCGTTGCGCTACGGCGGTCCCGACCGGCTGCAGGGCCGCAGCGACTTCGACTGGATCGCCTCCAGCCGCAAGGTCCAGGGCGAGGCCGACGCCAAGACCGCCAAGGACGCGGCCGAGGCCATGACCCCCAAGGGCGGCGGCCCAAATGGCGGGGCGCCCCCCACCCTGCCGCTGGCGGCCTATGCGGGGGTCTATCGCGACCCCTGGTACGGCACGATCTCGGTGGCGATCGTTCGCAAGGGCAAGAAGACGTCCCTGAAGATCAGCTTCGACAAGACCCCGGCCCTGCGCGGCGCCCTGGAGACCTTCGACGGCGACACCTTCAGAACCCGCTTCGACGATCGTTCCCAGGAGGACGCCTTCGTGGTGTTCGCGGTCAAGGACGGGGCGGTCACGGGCGCGACCCTGCGCGCGGTCTCGCCGCTGGCGGACTTTTCGTATGACTATCAGGATTTGAAGCTGGTCCGTCAGTAACCCTCTCCCGGAGGGGAGAGGGAGGGGCCCGCCGCGCAGCGGTGGGAGGGTGAGGGGTTACGCCCTCAGCCGGAGCGCCGCGCCGATAACCTCGGCCACGCCGCCGGGGTCAGCCAGTACGACGTCATTGTCGAAACGCAGCACGCGAAAGCCGCAACGTTCCAGCACCTCGGTCCGCGCCACGTGATGAAGCTCGCGGTCTCCATGTGATGGACCGTCCAACTCGACAACGAGCTTCGCGTCCCTGCAGGCGAAGTCCGCGAAGTAGCGCTCGATCGGGACCTGACGGCGAAACTTGAGCCCGTTCAGGCGACGCCCACGCACGATCGCCCAGAGCTTTTCCTCGGCGAGGGTCTGGTTACGACGAAGCCGGCGGGCGTTGGGGATCGGGTCCATGGCGCGAGCTTGGCCGCGCGTTTGGAGGTGGCAAGGGAAGTAACCGGGGTTTCGCTTTTGGCGCCTTCACCCCTCACCCTCCCAACGCTACGCGTTGGGCCCCTCCCTCCCCCCTCCGGGAGAGGGTGAAACACTAACCCAGCCGCCAGCCCGCGGCGATGAACAGGATCTGCTTGTCCATCATCGCCGACAGCTCGGCCGCCGAGGCCTGGTGGCAGGCGGCCATGCGGTAGTTCCAGGCGTAGGCGGCCTTGAGCACCTCGATGGCCAGCTCGGAATCCAGGTCCGGGCGGACGTCGCCGCGCTCGATCCCGCTGGTCAGGACGTCGCGCAGCATCTCGGTCAGGCGCTCGTTGCGGCCATAGGGCGTGACGCCGGGGTCCTGGCTCGGGCTGTAGGAGGCCGCGATATGGGCCAGGAACAGCTTCACCCGCCGGGTTTCGAACTCGTAGTGGATGGCGAAGATCGAACACAGCCGATCGGCCGTCGAGCCGCGCAGGAAGGGCACGACCCGATCGAACTCGGCATAGAGGTCGCCCAGACGCTTATCCATGACATGGCTGAGCACCTCCGCCTTGGAGGCGAAGGTGGTGAAG
>NZ_JBFTZS010000555.1:0-2653 GCF_056406675.1 Caulobacter sp. P1_B12_2
CATCGCGTCCCTTCCCAGTGTCGTTCTTATCGCGGCGCTGTCGCGCCGCGCGGCCCTTTCCAGGGCTCCATGACCTAGAGGCTAGAGACGCCGGGCGGCGAGGTCTAAATCAAATCGCCTATCAACCGATCCAACGCGGACATCGATGACCCCGCCCTGACGCGCCTTCCGTGACGTCCGCCTCCTTGGCGGACCAGGGTTTTCCTCAATCAAACCGGGTTTAGGCTGTCGCGGCGCCGGGCATCGGTGCAGATCCTGCATCGGTCCATGCCCGATTGGGATTGGCCCCCGCGACGCGCCGGACCCTATCTTTTCCGTACCGAAAGAGGTCGGCGTCTGATCGGCCTCAAAAAGAAGAAGACCCGTGAGATCGCGGGCATGGGAGGGAACTATGGCGTCTCGAGCCACCTGGAATCTTCGCACCATCCTGCGCTGCGGCGCGTCCGGCCTGGCCGTGAGCCTGGCCGTCGCGGCCGGCGCGGCCCACGCCCAGGACGTTCCGCCGCCCGCCCCGGACGCGGCTCAGGCCGACAACGCGGTCGAGGAGGTGGTCGTCACCGGTTTCCGCGCCAGCCTGGCCAGCGCGATCAACGTCAAGCGCAACGCCTCGGGCGTGGTCGACGCCATCAAGGCCGAGGACATCGCCCAGTTCCCCGACCTGAACCTGGCCGAGTCGCTGCAGCGCATTCCCGGCGTCTCGATCTCGCGGATCAACGGCGAAGGCCGGCAGATCTCGGTCCGGGGCCTGGGTTCGGAATACACCCGCGTCCGCATCAACGGCATGGAGGCGATCTCCACCACCGGCGGCACGGCCAACAGCGGCGGCACCAACCGCGGCCGCGGCTTCGACTTCAACATCTTCGCCTCGGACCTGTTCAACAGCATCGCCGTGCGCAAGACCGCCTCGGCCGATGTCGAGGAAGGCTCGCTGGGCGCGACCGTCGACCTGAACACCGCCCGCCCCTTCGACTCCAGCAAGCCCCAGCTCGTGCTGTCGGCTCAGGCCAGCTACAATGACCTGGCGCAAAAGGCCGGTCCGCGCCTGTCGGCCCTGGCCAGCCGCACCTGGCGCGACGGCACGTTCGGCGCCCTGCTCTCGGTAGCCTACGAGGATCGCCGCCTGCTCGAGGAAGGCGCCAACATCACGCGCTGGACCAACAGCGGTTCGCAAAACGGCTTCAGCCCGCTTTCCACCCTGCCCGGCTACACGATCGCCCAGATCAACAACCCCAGCACGGTCGGCGCGATCTATCACCCGCGCATCCCGGCCTATGTCAGCTACGACATCGAATCCAAGCGTTTCGGGGCCAGCGGCTCGCTGCAGTGGCGGCCCACCGACAACACCACCGTGTCGTTCGACGCGCTCTATTCCTATCTGGCCGGCACCCGCAAGGAAGCCCAGATCCAGGCGCTGGGCCTGTCGCGCAACGGCGTGGGCAAGCCTCAGACCATCATCCGCGACGGGGTCGTCGACGCCAACAACAACCTGGTCTACGCCAAGCTCGACAACGTCGATCTGCGCACCCAGTCGGCCTATGACGAGCTGAACACCGAGTTCAAGCAGTTCACCCTCTCGGGCGATCACCGGTTCAGCGACAAGTTCAAGGTCGGCGCCCTGGTCGGTTACGCGGACTCGACCTTCACCCAGCCGGTCTCGACGATCGTCACCTTCGACCGGGCCAACAGCCAGGGCTACTCGTACGACTTCCGCAACCATCGCCTGCCGACCATCCTGTTGGGCTTCGACGCCGCCGATCCGGCCAACTGGAGCGCCATCAACGGCACCTCCGAAGTGCGCCTGCGGCCGCAGTTCGTCGAAAACCAGTTCACGACCGGCAAGCTCTTCGGCGAGTACGAGTTCAACGACAAGCTGACCCTCAAGGCCGGGGTCGACTTCCGCAAGTTCGAGTACGACAGCTACGGCCAGTACCGGACCAGCGAGACCGTCTCCCAGACCCTGACCCCGGCCCAGCTGGCCGCCGTCTCCAAGGTCTATTCGGGCTTCGGCAAGAACCTGGGCCTGCCGGCCGGCAACGCCACGTCCTGGCTGACGCCCGACATCGACGCCTACGCCAAGGCCTACGGCATCTACAGCAACACCGGCATCTACGCCCTGACCAACACCAACAACAGCTCGGCCCGGGGTCAGTACGGCACGGTCGAGGAGAAGGACGCCGGCGCCTATATCGAGGCCGAATTCCGGTTCGACGCCTTCGGCCTGCCCTTCCGCGGCGACGCCGGCGTGCGTCAGGTCAACACCCAGCAGGAGTCGGGCGGCTACGCGGTGGTCAACGGCGCGGTGCAGCTGGTCAATGTCCGGCGCGACTACGACATGACCCTGCCGTCGTTCAACCTGGCCGCCGACCTGACCGACACCATCGTCGCCCGGATCAGCGCCGCCAAGACCATCTCGCGACCGGGCATCGGCTCGCTGTCGCCGGGCGGCGACGTCAGCGTCCAGGGCGCCAACCGGACCTTCTCGTCCGGCAATCCGGATCTGGATCCGACCCAGTCCAAGAACCTCGACCTGTCGCTGGAATGGTACCCCGCTCAGGGCGCCATGCTGGCCGGCGGCGTGTTCTTCAAGCGGATCGACACCTTCGTCGCCACGCTGCGCACCCAGGTGCCCTACAACACCCTGGGACTGCCGGAC
>NZ_JBFTZS010000556.1:0-2653 GCF_056406675.1 Caulobacter sp. P1_B12_2
GGGGGTGAAGGCGGTTCCGCTTCCGCTGAGGCCGATGTGTCGTCCAACGCCGTAAACACCCCCACCCCCGGCCCCTCCCCCATCGAGGGGAAGGGGGGATAATGCGCGTAGCCCGAACGCCAGCTCGCCCTTGCCATCCAGTCCCACCATCCGTTCCGCCCARCCGCCCTCGGTTCGCACGAACTGATGCGCCGGCAGGCAGTCCAGCACCTCGTTGGCGACCAGGATCAGCGGCGCGCCGGCCGGGACGGCCTCCAGGCGATCGGTCCAGTTCGGCGTCCGGGGCGCCAGCTTCGCGGCCTGGGCCGCGCGCAGCGGCGGCGACACCTCGACCAGCCAGAGGTCGGCCGCCTCGAGGAATTCCGGCAGCAGCCTCGCCGCGCGCAGGATGTCGGACATCAGCGTCCCGTCGCCGGGCCCTATCTCCACGATCCGCACCGGAGAAGGCCGGCCCATGCGGGTCCAGGTCTCCAGGATCCACAGGCCGATCAGCTCGCCGAACATCTGGCTGACGCCGGGCGCCGTGAGGAAGTCGCCGCTTTCGCCCCCCCTCATCCCTTCAAGCGCCGGGCGGGTCGCGTAGTAGCCGTCGCGCGGGTCGTGCAGGCAGCGGGTGAAGTACTCGGCGACGCTGATCGGGCCGTCCTGGACGATCTGCGCCTTCAGGCGGTCAAGCAGGCTCATGGTCTTCCGCGAGCGGAGCGGGAGCCGGTTCGCGCAGGGCCCGCCAAAGCAGCCAGCCGCCGACCAGCAGCATCGGGATCGACAGGATCATCCCCATGGTCAGGCCCAGAGGGAAGTCGGGCATGCCGTGATCGGGATTGCGCACGTTCTCGAGCAGGGCGCGGAACAGGCCGTAGCAGATCAGGAAGGTCGCCACGAGCGCGCCCCGGCGTTGCAGCCACTTCAACTTGTGGGCCGCGACGTTGAGGATCACGAACAGCACCACGCCCTCAAGCGCCGCCTCGTACAGCTGGCTGGGATGGCGCGGCAGCTCGCCGGCGGGGCAAACCCCGCCGCGATTGGCGGCCCGGATCGTGTCGTTGCAGAACACCATGCCGAACGGGTGATCGGTGACCCGGCCCCACAGCTCGCCGTTGATGAAATTGGCGCAGCGGCCGAAGAAGAGGCCGATCGGCGCGACGGGCGCGATCAGGTCGCCCAGCTTCAGCATGTCGATCTTCTGCTGGCGGGCGAACAGCGCGATCGCCGCGCAGACGCCCAGGAAGCCGCCGTGGAAGGACATGCCGCCTTCCCAGATCTTGAACACGTCGAACGGGTGCTCGGCCAGGCCGGCCCGCTGGTCGGCGTTCATCATCATGTAGAACAGCACGTAGCCGATCCGGCCGCCCAGGATGATGCCCAGGGTGATCCACAGCACCAGGTCGTCGATCTGCAGCGACGTGGCGGTCGGCTTGTAGCCGCCCCACAGCTTGGCGTCGCGGACCAGCCGGATCGCGTACTGCCAGCCCAGCAGGATGCCGGCGACATAGGCCAGGGCGTACCAGCGCAGGGCCAGCGGCCCCCATTGCAGCGCCCAGGGGCCGATGTGAACGATGGGATCGATGTCGGGGAAGATCACGCCGCGAGCGCTCCGGACGGACAGATGGTCGCACCTCTACCGCGTTCCTCCTTCGCTTTCATCCCTCGTTTCCCATATAAGACCCGCGACCAACCGCGCCGCGCCTCTGGAATCTCAATGCACAGCCAAAACCCGTTCCTCGACGAATTCGCCAAGCTGACCCAGGCCGCCATGGGCATCGCCCAGACCGCCGGCGAGGAAGCCAAGACCGCGATGCGGGCCCAGGCCGACCGTCTGGCCGCCGAGTTCGACCTGATCCGGCGTGACGATTTCGAAGCCCTCAAGGCCGAGGTGGCCGCTCTGCGCGCGGAAGTCGCCGAGCTGAAGGTCAAGAAGGCGCCCGCCAAGAAGAGCGGCAACGCGGCCGAATAGGCGAGTTTCGTTCCCGTTTAACGTGAAGGCGGTTGTGACGCCGCCCACGAAGCAGATTAGAGTCCCTGAAGTGGGTGATTTGGTCGGGTCCCACGACCCGTCTCTCCCCGGGGGCCGAAGGTTCTTATGGACACCCAACCCGAAGAAGACGACGTCCTGCTGGCGATGGATCCCCTCGAGGTCGTCGAGCACGTGCTCGCGGCCGAGAACCTGACGTTCGACCGCACCGAAGACGGCGACCTGGCCTTCGCCCTGACCGGCGACTGGAAGGACTACGAGCTGTGGTTCGCCTGGCGGCCCGAGGCCGACTGCCTGCAGCTGTGCCTGTCGCTGGACCTGCGCGCCGCCAAGACCAAGCGTCCCAGCGCCTACGAACTGCTGTCGATGATCAACCAACGCGTCTGGCTGGGCCATTTCGAGGTCTGGACCGACGACGGCGAGGTCGTGTTCCGCCACGCCCTGGCCCTGCCGGCCGGCGAGCGCCCGACCATGGCCCAGGCTGCCTCGATGATCGACGCCGCCGTGGAGGCCGCCGACCGCTTCTACCCCGCCTTCGACTTCCTGCTGCACGGCGCCAAGACCCCGGACGAGGCCATGGCCGCCTGCATGTTCGAGACCGTGGGGCAGGCTTAAGGCTACGGCCGGGGACATGCCCTTGCGGCGTGTCCCCACTCCAGACCCCGTGCGCCGGATGGGGAC
>NZ_JBFTZS010000557.1:0-2649 GCF_056406675.1 Caulobacter sp. P1_B12_2
GCCGGTCACGTACTGCAGGACGTCGCCCGTCCATTGGAACTGGGCCGAGAGCTTGGGCGTGACGGCCGAAAAGATCTTGTCGGCCTGGCCGGCGATCGACTGGCCCACCACCTGGCCTTGCAGGTTCAAGACCTTGTTGTCGAAGGTGAATTCCTTCTCCTCGTTGGTCCAGCGCAGGCCGCCGGTGACGCTGAGCCGGTCGTTGAGCGCATAGGTCGCCTCGCCGAAGACGGCGTAGGCGTCGGTGTTGGTGATGTTGTGGGCGCGGGCGAAGCCGTAGTTGCCAGGCGTGACCACGGGGTCGGTCGGCAGCGCGTTGCGGCGGCTGTAGCCGTCGCGCTCCACGAAGAACCGCTCGTGCAGATAGAACAGGCCGCTGGTGAAGGTCAGCTTGCCGTAGTCGCCGTTCAGCTGGACTTCCTGGGTGACGTACTGATCGTTGTAGTGGATCAGGTTCTTCTGGATCAGCGCCGCCTGGCCGTCATTGTCGTAGTTGACGGGGTTGAGGTTGAACCCGCCGTACGAGGTGACTGACTTCAGTTTCAGGTTGTCGTTCAGCGTGTACTGCACCCGCAGGGCGCCGCTGATCTGGTCCAGGTCCTGGGTCGGCTCGACCTCGGAATAGGAGCGGTCGGTGCGGTGCTCGCCGTTCGGCTGGGTGACCGGCACGTAGCTGCGGCTGTCGCTGCGATCCTTCAGGGCGTTCAGCGTCAGCAGCAGGTCCCAGCGATCGGTTGGGGTCCAGCGCAGCTTGGCGCGGTAGGCGTCCAGGTCGATGCGGTTGACGTCATGGTTCAGCGTCGGGTCGAAGGTGACGCCGTCGCGGCTGTGGTGGATGTAGGACACGCTGCCGGCCAGCTTGCCCTCGACCAGCGGGCCCTCGACAAGGGCGCGCACATCGACCGCGCCGTAGTTGCCCAGGCCCACCTCGGCCTTCGCACGGAAGGCCTCGCCCGGGTCGCGGGTGATGATCCGCAGGGCGCCGGCGCTGGAGTTGCGGCCGTAGAGCGTACCTTGCGGCCCACGCAGCACCTCGACCCGCTCCAGGTCGTTGAACTCGACCATCGAGCCGATCTGGCGCGGGATGTAGACGTCGTCGACATAGACGGCCAGCACCGGCTCCTGGATCGGATCGCTCTCGCCCACGCCACGCAGGGCATAGGTCTGGGTGGTGTGGCTGATCGTGACGCGGCTGATGCTGAAATTGGGGATCTGGCCTGACAGGTCGCGGATGTTGTCGACCTTGCGATCGGCCAGCACCTGCTGGCTGAACGCCGAGATGGCGATGGCGGTCTTCTGCAGGTCGGTGGCCCGGCGCTCGGCGGTGACGACCACCTGCTCGACGGCCGGAGCGGCGTTGGCGTCGGCCTCGGCGGCGATCGGAGTCGCGGGCGTCGCGGCCTGAGCGGCGGTCGCCAGCGCCAGGGCGGAGGTTCCGGAAATCCAGTAAAGTGAAATGGAGCGCAACGACATCATTATCCCCGTTCTTGTTATTGGGGATAAACAGCAAATGATGACCGCGTCTCAATCCATATAAAATCTATAGACTTACAGTTCATCTCATATCGCGAACGCGAATATGACCTATGAATATTGTTAGACATCAGGAAGGACGCTGCTCAGGCGATCGTCCCACAGCGGACGCACGTCGACCTTGGCGGGGATCAGCCCGGCCGTCGCGAAGGCGTCGGCGACGCCTTGCTGCGAGGCGATGGCGGCGTCGCTGATCCTCAGCAGCTTGGTCGGGCTGCTGCGTTCCTTGAATTCGCGCAGATAGAGCGCGGCCGGCACGCCGGTGGCGGCGCTTCGGGCCTGCGCCCAGCGCGCGTCGTCGGCGTTGGCCCACTGCGCGACCTTGGCGTAGCGGCCCAGATAGTCGCCCACGGCCTGGCGCTTGAGCGGATCGTCCAGCGCCGACTTGGCGGCGGCGACCAGGTAGTTGCCCGACAGGATGCCCAGGGCCGTGCGCAGAACGCGCGCTCCGGCCTGACGCGCCCGCTGGACGATGACGCCGTAGATCACCCAGGCGTCGATCGCGCCGCTGGAGAAGGCGGCCAGACCGTCCTGCGGCGACAGGGCCACGGGCTTGATGTCGGTCCATTTCAGGCCCGCCTCGTCCAGCAGGCGCAGCAGGATGTAGTGCGAGGTCGTGGCCTTCACGTAGCCGATGCGCTTGCCCTTCAGGTCGGCGAAGGTCTGGGCCTGGCTGTCCTTGGGCGCCAGCAGGACCTGGTTGTTCACGTCGCCCTGCAGCACGGCGACGATGCGGACCTGGTTGCCCGGCGCGCCGGCTACGAAGATCGGCGGGATCTCGCTCATGCCGCCGACGTCCAGGGCGCCGGCGTTGATCGCCTCGGCGATCAGGTTTCCGCCGGCGAACTCGGACTTGGCGATCTTGTAGGGCGTATCGGCGACGCCGGCCGCCGGGAAGAAGGCTTCCAGATTGCCGCGATAGGTGGCCGCGCGCAGGGTCAGGTCCGCGAGCGAGCCGGGGTTGGAGGTCTTGCCGGGCGAGCAGGCGGCGAGCGTCGAGAGGCCGGCGACAGACAGACCGCTGGCGAGGAGGTGGCGTCGGGAAAGGATCATCAGTCGAACAGGTCCGGCTCTTCTTCGGTCACGACGTCCCAGTAGGGCTGGAAGGCCCAGAAG
>NZ_JBFTZS010000558.1:0-2646 GCF_056406675.1 Caulobacter sp. P1_B12_2
GTCCAGCGTCGAGCGCAGGGCCACGCGGTTGATCCCGGCCTCGACCGGCAGCTCACGGGACAGGATGTAGTTGTCGTCGGCGCGCGAGGCGCCGGCATAGGAGGTGACCCCGTCGACCGTGTGCGCCCCGGTGACGACCTCACCCGAGGAGGCCGGCGCCTGCGTCGGCTTGGCGGCGCCCTTGGAGTCACCCTGGGCGATGCCGCCGCGCCATTCGGCGGGACCGGCGACGTCGAACTTCACCAGGTCCAGCGCCGTCGGCACGCGCCGCCCCTGGGCGTCCACCGCCTCGACATCGACCAGGGCGATGTCGGCCGCGTCAGCCCGCCAACCGGACGGACCGACATGCGGCGTCAGACGCAGCGCCACGGCCGGGCCGGTGGTGAGGCGCTCATCGCTCGAGACGACCTTGCCGCCGGCGTCGCGGCCGACCGCGCGCAGGGCTCCGGGCGCCCAGGCCACGGCCTTGAAGGTGAACAGGAAGCCGTCCGACTTCACGCCCTTGCCCAGCGACCTGCTGTTCAGCAGCAGCTCGACGCTGTCGGCGCTGGACACCACCAGCACGTCCTTGGTCGTGCCCGGCGCATAGTTCCAGTGGCCGATGATGTGGCTGCGCGGATGCTCCACGTCGACCCAGCCGTCCCACATCACCTGATGGGCGTAGAAGCCCGCCTTGGGCAGGCGCATGGCGTCGACCTCGCCGCTGCGGCGGTAGTTGTTGTCGCCGCGGAAGTGGGTGTTGCTGTCGGAGAAGATGATGTTGACCCCGCCCGAGCTGACGCGGTCGCCGCCGCCGGGCCGTTCGCGCCAGTAGTCGAACCAGCGGCGCACGTCCTCGGCCGCGTGGCTGTCCTGGTTGCGGTTGTAGTCGGGGCTGTCGATGTGGAACGGCGGGGTGAAGTCGTCCTGGAACTTCCGCGCCGCCTCGTCGCGGGAATATTCCATGGCCCAGACCGGCTTGGTCCCGCTCTTGTTGATGTAGAGCATCTCGCCGCCGTACTCGGCGACCTTGCTGGACAGCATCTCGCGCGAGCCGATGGCCCGGCCGCCGTGCGGGTCGAACTGGTCGCGGACGGCCTTGAGTTCGGCCATGTGCGCGTCGCTGATGTTCTCGTTGCCGCCCTCGTAGAACAGGATCGAGGGGTTGTTGCGGAAGCGGACAATGGCGTCGCGCATCACCTCGACCCGCTGCTCCCAGCGGCGGCCCGTGACGTCGCTCTCGGCGTCGCCGGCCGGCATGGCCTGGGGCAGGCCCACGCGGTCGGCCGACTGCACGTCCTGGGCGGCCGGCGTGATGTGCATCCAGCGAACCAGATTGCCGCCGCTCTCGACGAGCAGGCCGTTGGAGACGTCGCTGATCCACGGCGGGATGTCGGTCCCCAGGGCCGGCCATTCGTTGGAGGTGCGCTGGGCGTAGCCGTGCACCTGCATGACCCGGTCGTTGAGGAAGATCATCCCATTGCGGAATTCGGTCTTGCGGAAGCCCGTGCGGGTGACGACCGCGTCGACTGCCGCGCCGTCCTCCACCAGCTCCGTCGTCACGGCGTAGAGATAGCCGTAGCCCCAGCTCCAGAAATGCAGGCCCTTCAGCGGCGCCTGGGCGGTGATCGTGCGGGTCTCGCCGGGGGCCAGGGTCACGGTCGGACCGGTGAAGGCGCCGGCCGGCTTGCCGTCGACGTCGCGCAGGGTCACCCGATAGCTGAAGGTGCGCGGCCGGTCGGACTCGTTGCGCACCTGCGACTCGGCGTGGACGCTCGCCCTTCCGCCCTTGATGTCGAAAGCGTCGGCCCAGACATAGACGCCGGTCGTGCCCAGGCTGGAATAGAGCGGCAGGGTCTGGTGCAGGGCGCCGGTCAGGTGCAGCCGAACCGCCCGATGGATGCCCCCGTAGTTGACGTTGAAATTGTCGTTGTTCCACTGGAAGCCGCTGCCCGTGGCGCGCTCCTTGTACTTCCAGTCGCTGTCGACCCGCACGACGATCACGTTGACGAACGGGGCGGGCTTGAGGGCCTTGGTGGCGTCGACGCCGAAGGCCGTGACGCCGTTCTCGTGGCCGCCGACCAACACGCCGTTCACATAGACGTCGCCGGCCTGCCGCACGCCCTCGAACTCGATGAAGGCCTTGCCGCCCACCGCCGGACCGACCTCGGTCGGCAGGACCAGGCGCTTGCGGTACCAGACGATCGCGCCCTTCAGGTCGTGGATGTCGACCTTGAAGGCTTCGTCCTCGTTCCAGGCGCGCGGCAGGGTGACGGGCTTCCAGGCGGCGTCGTCGAAGTCAGGGGTCTGGGCGCCGGCGATCTCGCCGACCGCCATGCGCCAGCCGTCATTGAAGGGCCGGTCGATCCGTGGCGCGGCGGCCGCGGCGCCGGCCAGGCTCAAGCAGAAGACGGCGCACAGCCAGCCCAGGATCGATCCCGAAACGCGTCGCATCGTGCCGCCTCCAAAATTGGCCAGGCCACTTTGAGCCTTTCCTCACCTGTGGCTTGACATCCGGCACGCTGTCAAGCATTCTCATTATATCGGATGATGTTTCATATTATGGGACTTTATCCRTTGGGATTTGGACCTCGGTCCCTTCCCTCCCCACACACGCACTCGCCCGTTCTTCCCCCCATCCGGGCCAGCGGAGCACCTTCCAGGTGC
>NZ_JBFTZS010000559.1:0-2635 GCF_056406675.1 Caulobacter sp. P1_B12_2
GATCTGGGGCGCGGGAACGTCCAGCACCTTGCGCCAGTCGGCCGGGGCGATGCCCAGCTGCTCCAGGAACATCCGCGTCGTCTGGGCGGCGACCTGCGGGGTCGTCACCCGCACCACCGGGCCGCTCTGGATGATCGCCTTGGCGAACAGCGGCGCCACCGACGGCATGGCGTACAGGCACGAGGTCTTGGCTCCGCCGCCGGACTCGCCGAAGATCGTCACGTTGGCCGGGTCGCCGCCGAAGACCTCGATGTTGCGGGCCACCCACTTCAGGGCCAGCACGATGTCGGACAGGCCCTGGTTGCCCGAGCCGGCGTATTCGGCCCCGCCCAGTTCGCCCAGATACAGATAGCCCAGCACGCCCAGCCGATGGTTGGTGGCGATCACCACCACGTCGTGCTCGCGGGCCAGCATCGCGCCGTCCTGGGCCGTGCTGCCGCCCGAGCCGGTCGTGTAGCCGCCGCCGTGATTGTAGAACATCACCGGCTTGCCCTTGCCCCCGCCGGCCGGGGTCCAGAGGTTCAGCACCAGGCAGTCCTCGCCCGGCGGCGGCTCGTTCAGGCCGTAGACGGTGCTCTGATCCTGCAGCGACGACGTGCCCAGCTTGGTGGCGTCGAACACCCCGCTCCACGGCGCGACCGGCTTGGCCGGCTTGAAGCGGTTCGCCCCCGAGACGCTGGCCCCGTAGGGCACGCCCTTGTAGGCGTCGACGCCGCCCGCCCTCACCCCGCGCAGCCGGCCCTCGGCGATCTGGATCTCGACGCTTTCAGACGCCGCGTCGGCGCAGGCGGCCATCGGCATGGCCAGAGCGCCGGCCAGCGCCGCGCCTCCGGCCAGCAGACGGCGGCGATCGATGTCGGCGTGTCGGATCAAGGACGTCACCAGCAACTCCTGTTTCAATCGACCAGACTCATCCCGAGCGCCGCGCGGGTTTCCTAGCCCGACCTTGGTCGGGGGACGCTCCCCGCTATCGGCACATCTTGTCGAGCTCGGCCCCGCCCCAGGCGGCGGCTTGCGGCGGCAGCGGCAGGCCCCTGGCCTTCATGGCGTTCTCGAGCGTGGTCGGGACGTCGGTCGCCTCGGTCTTGAAGTCGGCGGCGTAGAACCGGTCCCGCTCGGCCTCCTCCAGCCCGACGAAACTCACGCCGTTGTCCTGGTACAGCTTCAGCAGCCTCGGCATCATCCGCGCGTCGAAGGCCCCGGCGTGCATCAGCAGCACATAGGGGATGTCGCGACCGTACAGCGTGGCCGACAGGCCGCGCTCGAAGTCCAGGCTGTCCTGGGCGGCCTTCAGATAGCTGGCCTCCAGCACCGCCACCGCCGCCGCGTCGCCCTTGGCCACGCAGCGGGCATAGGGCTCGTTCCAGGCGTAGTCGCCGAAGCTCATGGTCACGCTGGCGATCCGGTAGCCGCGGGCCTTCAGCATCTTGCGCACTTCGGCGTGCTTGCCCGGCGTGTGCTCGCCCTCGGCCAGGAACGGATAGCGCAGCCAGCGCCAGTCCTGGCCCGCCATATGCTTTTGCAGCAGGGCCTCGTTGCGCACGAGGTCGGCCTCCCAGACCTCGACCGGATTGTCGTTCAGATTGATGTGCGACCAGGTGTGGTTGGCCAGCGGATGGCCCGCCGCGCGCCACAGCGACAGGACGCCCACCGAGTCCGGCTCGCGCTCTTCGCCCACCCCGTTGACGAAGCCGTAGACCGGTCCCGTGCCCGCATCGTGGAAGGCCGCCAGCAGCCGGCCGGCCACGTCGATGCGGCTGACGCCCGGCGGCAGGGCGCTGTGGTTGGGCAGGTCGTCGAAGGTCAGGGCCATCTTCACCGGCGTGGCCGCCTGGGCCGCGCCCGCCGTCGTCGCGGCGAGAGCCAGCGCGGCGATCGCCGCCCACGAGCGTCGCGCGACGCTCCTCAAACCCTCGATGCCCATGCGTCCTCCCGCTTCATTCCTTGGCGAATGATAACGGTACCAGTTATGCCCGCCCCGACCTTCGCCGCAAGGACGTTCGCACGCCGCCGCCCGTCTCGCGAAAACTTCCCGGCCGCCGCTGCGTGTTTTGCCGCGACGTGCGTCATACATCCTGGGAAAATCGTCAGACCTTCATTGGGCGGGACCGTGCGGCCAGCGACCGAGCCAGACCTGAGCAGACTCGACCGGCGCTATCGGCCGGCGCTGATGGCGTTCTTCATGCGCCGCGCCGCCAGCCACAGCGACGCCGAGGACATGACTCAAGAGCTGTTCGCCAAGCTGGCCACGGCGCACGCCAGCCCGATGGACAACGCCGACGCCTACATCTTCCAGATGGCCGCCAACCTGCTGCGCGACCGGGGCCGGCGCGAGAAGGTGCGGGCCAATTACCGCGCCAGCCTCGACACCGGCTCGCTCGATCTCGAACCCCTGGACCCCGCGCGCGTTCTGCTGGGCCGCGAGAGCCTGGGCGAAGTGTCCGACGCCTTGCGCGAACTGCCCGACCGCACCCGCGCCATCTTTCTTCTGTTCCGTCTGGAAGGCATGAAGCAATCCGAACTCGCCGCCCTGTACGGCGTCTCCGTCAGCGCGGTCCAAAAGCACATCCTCAAGGCCATGACCCATCTGACCCGACGCGTGAGGGCCGGCGAATGACCGTCCAGTCTTCCGAAG
>NZ_JBFTZS010000560.1:0-2628 GCF_056406675.1 Caulobacter sp. P1_B12_2
ACGTGGCACAGGGCGCCGTTGTTGAACACGGCCACCGAGGTCGAGCCGCCCCCCATGTCGATGCAGACCGCGCCCAGGTCCATCTCGTCCTCCTCCAGGGCCGCCAGGGCCGAGGCGAAGGGCGCTGCGACCACGCCCTCGAAGCTGAGGTGGGCGCGCTCGACGCAGTGAGCCAGGGTGTGGAAGACGTTCTCGTTGATCGAGACGACCAGCAGCTCAAGCCCCAGCGCGCGGCCGAACATGGCGCGCGGGTCGCGGATGCCGCGCTGGCCGTCGACCGACCAGGCGATCGGCAGCAGGTGGATCGGCTTGCGGCCGGGAATGCGGACCTGGGCCAGGGCCGAGGCGATGGCGCGCGACAGGTCGCCGTCGCCGATCGGCCGGGCGCCCAGCGAGACCTGGGTGTGGACGCGGTGGCTGGCCAGCTGGCCGCCGGCCGTGCAGACCGAAACGCCCTGGACGTTGACGCCGGCCACGGTCTCGGCGCGCTCGACGGCCTGGGCGATGGCTTGCGCCGCCTCGTCCAGATTGACGATCGCCCCGCCCCGCACGCCGCGCGACTGCACATAGCCGACGCCGGCCGTGGTCAGGGTGCGGTTGTCGCGATGGATCCCATCGGCCTTCATGATGAAGCAGGTGACCTTGGACGCGCCAAGGTCGACGGCCGCGACCGCCGGCTGACGCACGAGCGTCGCCTTCAAGCCTTCGCGGGCTTGCTTCCGGTCATCCAGTCGCGACATCGCTACAGTCACCTCACACACAAGTTCATGTTCAAGCCCCGCCGGCCACGGGCTGCCCAGGCAGCACCGCGTCGCGAGGCCTCACGGCCACCATTTCGGGATCGCGCAGATCGATGCGCGCGAAACCGAGATCGAGGATTCGTTGTCGTTGATCGAGTTGATCCAATTGAATCAGCGCGGACTCTTCGTCAATGGCTGGAAGCTGGATCAGCGAACCATCTTTCAAACGCAGGTCCCAGCGGCGGTCGTCGACCCGCACCAGGGCCTCCAGACGGTCGCGCAGACGCGGTCGCGCATTGACGGCCGGCAGGATGGCGCCGGCGGCCTGGTCGGCGCCCTGCCCCACCACCAGCGGCAGCTGCGGGAAGCGCGCGGCGTCGGCCTCGCGGATGATGCGGCCCTCGCCGTCGATCACCCGCATCGCGCCGGAATGCTGCCAGACGGCCAGGGCCGGGCGCTCCTCGACGGAGATGAACACGGTGTCGGGCAGCAGGCGCACGACCTTGGCGGACTTGACCCAGCCCACGCCCTCGACCCGCGTGCGCAGATCGACGAGGTCCAGGCCCAGGGTCGGCTGGTCCTGGTACAGGGCCGTGGCGTTCAGGATGTCGGCCTTCGCCATCGGCGAGGCGCCTTCGATGTGCACGGTCTTGAGCTTGAAGCCCATGTCGGCGAACTCGCCGTCGACGCCGCGCATCATGGCGGCGCCCAGGCGCTCGATCCGGTGGCCGGTGGCCAGGGTGGCGACCAGGGCCACGACCAGCGCGCCGCCGGCCACGGTCAGGGCCAGCTTGGGCGAGACGCCCACGCCCCCACGCGCGGCTTGCAGTTTCCCGGCCGGCGGCGCGGGGTTGCGCTGCGCCGCTCGAGCCTTCGGACTTGCGGGCGCTTCGGCCCGGGGGCGCGTTGGCTTACGCGATCCCCCCCGCACTACCGCGGGCATAAGCGTCCTCCACGATCCAAAACACTAAACGATCAAACGAAACGCCGGTGTGGTCCGCCTGCTCGGGAACGAGCGAAGTGGGTGTCATGCCAGGCTGCGTATTGACCTCCAAAAGGACCAGAAGGTCGTTAATTCCGTCATAACGGAAGTCGACTCGAGTCACACCTCGGCRACCAAGAATTGTATGGCCAAGCTCCGCGGTCCGCAGGGCCCGATCCCTTACGGCGTCCGGAATCGGGGCGGGCAGGACGTGAATCGAGCCGCCTTCCACGTACTTGGCGTCGTAGTCATAAAAACCTGTGGACGAGCGGATTTCGGTGACCGCCAGGGCGCTAGGACCCGTTGCCCGGCCAAGGACCGCGACCGAAAGCTCGACGCCCGGAACGAACGGCTCGACCAGCACCTGGTCGCCAAAAGCCCAGCCCGGCGCGGCCAGCTCGCGCGGCGAGGCGTTGGCGCCGGCGGGCACRATGAACACGCCCACCGACGATCCCTCGGCGTTGGGCTTCACCACATAGGGCGGCTGCATCACATGGTCGCGCGCGACATCGTGGCGGTCGAACAGGCCGCCGCCGGGCACGGCGATCCCCGCCGCCGCCAGCACGGCCTTGCTCTTGGCCTTGTCCATCGCCAGGGCCGAGGCCAGGACGCCGGAGTGGGTGTAGGCCAGCCCCAGGGTCTCCAGCACGCCTTGCACGCACCCGTCCTCGCCCCAGCGCCCGTGCAGGCCGTTGAACACCAGGTCGGGCGAGAGGGCGGTCAGGACCTGGGCGATGTCGGGGCCGGGGTCCACGCGGCTGACCCGCGCGCCGAGGCGCTCCAGCGCGGCGGCGTAGGCCGCGCCGGTGGCCAGGCTGACCTCCCGCTCGGCCGAGGGGCCGCCGAGAAGGACGGCGATGTGGTGTTTGACGAGGGGCGCTGGGGTCATGCGTCCCAGTTAGCGAG
>NZ_JBFTZS010000561.1:0-2625 GCF_056406675.1 Caulobacter sp. P1_B12_2
AGGCCAGGGCCTCCAGGGGCGTGATCGCCAAGCCCGCGACGACCAGCGCCGCCAGGCCCCGCGCGCCTGACCCGAACCGCCGCTGCGTCCACCAGACCAGGGCGGCGGCCGGCAGCCAGGCGGCGTAGACCGCGCCCTGCCACAGCAGCGAATCCGGCACGCTCAGCGTCTCGCCGCGCGCGGTCGCGAACCGTCGTGCGAACCAGGCCGCGCAGACCGTGGTGGCCAGGTAGCTGTAGACGGCGAACGCCCAGACGAAGACGGCCGTCGGCGCCCGCCTCACGCCGGCGACGAGACCCGCCGTCGTTTCGAGACGAGGACGACGATCCACGCGATGGCCAGCGGTTGGAACAGCAGGGTCGGCCAGAGCTGGCTCCATGGGGTCGGCAGGAAGGTCAGGAAATTGCCCGAGAAGGCGCTGAGCACCGCGCCATAGGCGCTCAGCATCTTCACAAGGTGCTCATAGGTCCAGAGGTTCGGCGAGAACGGCCAGGCGGTCGGCCGGAAAAAACGCCACAGGTCCCAGCCGCCGTACAGCAGGGCCGCATAGACCAGGGCCGCGCTGACCGCCCTGGCGCCGCCCGTGCGCCCCAGGACCAGCAGGACCAGGACCCACAGGCCGACGCCGACGACCRCCAGCGTGACGGCCCAGTCCAGCGGGCGGGCGCGCTGGCCGGGGTCCAGGTCGGGCCGCTTGCGTCCCAGCACCCGCAGACCCGAGAACACGGTGATCGTCGCCGTCGCCGACAGGGCGGCGAAATAGGCGTTGAAGTGCAGGGCGGTCATCACCCAGGCGGCGGTCAGCAACACGCTCATCAGGCCCGCGAACACCCGCCCCGACAGGCGGTGCAGCCGCGAGCCCTTGACGCTGAGGATCGGCAGCAGGCCGGCGGCCACCGCCACGAAGCCGGCGGCGACGTGCAGGGCGAGGATGGGGGAGAAGAGCCAGGTCATGACCCGACCCTGACCGACCTGGCCACCGGACCCAGGCCTCGGGGACGAGGCGCGGCTGTCCGGGGCGAACGGCGCCCGGCTTTCGTGAGCGGAAGATGACCTGCTAAGGCATGGGCCATGGCCCAGTTCGACGACTCCTATGATCCCCTCACCCCCGTGCCGCCCGAGCGGCGGGCCTTCGGCGGGTTCGACGCCTTTTCGCTGTGGTTCAGCCTGGGCATCGGCCTGCTGGTGCTGCAGGCCGGCGCCTTCCTGGTGCCCGGCCTGAGCCTGGGCGCGGCGCTGGCGGCGATCGTCACGGGCTCGGTGCTGGGGGCGCTGCTGCTGGCCGCCGCCGGCGTGGTGGGGACCGACACCGGGCTTTCGGCCATGGGATCGTTGCGGCTGGCCCTCGGCGCGCGCGGGGCGGCGATCCCGGCGGTGCTCAACGCCGTCCAGCTGACCGGCTGGGGCGCGTTCGAGATCATCGCCATGCGCGACTCGGCCAACGCCCTGGCCAAGCAGACCTTCGGGGTCTCCAACCCCGTGCTGTGGACGCTGCTGTTCGGCGCCCTGGCCACCGGCCTGGCGGTGATGGGGCCGGTGTCGTTCGTGCGGCGGTTCCTGCGCGCCTGGGGCCTGTGGCTGCTGCTGGCCGGGGCGGGCTGGCTGACCTGGCGGCTGCTGGCCGACCATGACCTGGCGGCCCTGATGGCCCGGGCCGGAACCGGCGAGATGAGCTTCGGGGCCGGGGTCGACCTGGTGGTGGCCATGCCGCTGTCTTGGCTGCCGCTGATCGCCGACTACACCCGCTTCGGCCGCTCGCCGCGCGGCATGTTCCGCGGCAGTTTCGCCGGCTATCTGCTGGCCAATGTCTGGTTCATGGGCCTGGGCGCCGGCTACGCCCTGGCGGCCGGGGGCGGCGAGGGCATGCTGCTGTCGGCCCTGGCGGCCAGCGGCGGCGGGATCGCCCTGCTGCTGATCGTCATCGACGAGACCGACAACACCTTCGCCGACATCCATTCGGCCGCCGTCTCGACCGCCACCTTGGCGCCGGTGCGGCCGGCCCGACTGGCCCTGGGCTTCGGCGCGATCTGCACGGTGGTCGCCCTGCTGGCGCCGATGGCCCGGTACGAGGGCTTCCTGCTGCTGATCGGTTCGGTGTTCGCGCCGCTGTTCGGCGTGCTGCTGACCGACCACTTCATCGTGCGCCGCCGACGGGTCGAGGCCGCCGGCGCGCTGAACCTGCCGGGCCTCTTCGCCTGGGCGGTCGGCGTCGGCGCCTATCAGGCCCTGAGCCGGGCGGCGCCCGATGTGGGCGCCACCCTGCCGGCGTTCGGGACGGCGGCCGTGGTCTATCTGGCGCTCCGGGTCGCGCGGAAGCGCCCGACCTAGCCGCGGCCGCCGGCCGTGGACTCAGATCCCCGCCGGGCCCGGCTCGATGGTCCAGTAGTCGCCGTCCTTCCGGGTGGTGACCCATTGGGACATCCCGATCCGGTTGTCTTGCGACAGGCGCTGATCGCGGAAGTGCAGGTTGTGGATGATGACCTTCCCGCCGTAGCGGAGCGGTTGGCCGGGATTGTCGATGTTGCTGACCACCCAGGTCTGCTTTTTGAGATTGACGCCCTCGAGATACTCGTCGTGATAATAGCAGGAGCGGGAATCGTCCCAGGCCCCCAGGACGTTGCGGGC
>NZ_JBFTZS010000562.1:0-2619 GCF_056406675.1 Caulobacter sp. P1_B12_2
TCGTCGGCCTCGGCGAACGTCAGCGCCAACGTTCCGGCGCCCGTGGCCGCGCCTCCGGCCGAGYCGGTGGTGATCGCCGCCCCGGTTGCGGCCGCTCCGGCCCCGACGCCGGCCCCGGTCACGCCCGACGCGCCGATGTAAATGTCTTAGTGGCGTACCTCGTAGCGTAAAAAAGAAGGGCGGCTCCTCGCGGGGCCGCCCTTTTTCCTGGTCGATCCGCTAGGGGCGGATCACCACCACTTGGTGGCCTTGGCGTTGAAGCCCGCGGCCTTTTCGATGGCGCCGGCGACCGAGAACACCGTGCCTTCGTCCAGCGGCTTGCCGATGATCTGCAGGCCCAGCGGCAAGCCGTTGGCGTCCAGTCCAGCCGGCAGGCTGAGACCCGGCAGGCCCGCCAGGTTCGTGGTCACCGTGAACACGTCGTTCAGGTACATGGCGATCGGGTCGTTGCTGTTCTCGCCCAGGCCGAACGCCGCCGACGGCGCCGTGGGGGTCAGGATGGCGTCGCACTTTTCCCAGGCGCTGTCGAAGTCCTCGGCGATGCGGCGACGCACCTTGAGGGCCTTCAGGTAGTAGGCGTCGTAATAGCCGGCCGACAGCACGTAGGTGCCGATCAGGATGCGGCGCTTGACCTCGTCGCCGAAGCCTTCGGCGCGGGTGTTCTCGTAGACCTCGGTGAGGTTCGCGCCCTGGGCCCGCAGGCCGTAGCGCATGCCGTCATAGCGAGCCAGGTTCGACGAGGCCTCGGCCGGGGCCACGATGTAGTAGGCCGGCAGGGCGTACTTGGTGTGCGGCAGGCTGATCTCGACGATCTCGCAGCCGGCTTCCTTCAGCCAGGCGACGCCCTGTTCCCACAGCGTCTCGATCTCGGCGGGCATGTTGTCGACGCGGTATTCCTTGGGAATGCCGATCCGCAGGCCCTTGACCGACTTGCCGACGAAGGCGGCGAAGTTGGGCACCGGCACGTCCAGGCTGGTCGAGTCCTTGGGGTCGTGCCCCGACATCGAGGTCAGCAGCAGGGCCGCGTCCTCGACGGTCTTGGCGATCGGGCCGGCCTGGTCCAGTGAACTGGCGAAGGCCACCGTGCCCCAGCGCGAGCAACGGCCGTAGGTCGGCTTGATGCCCACGGTTCCCGTGAAGGCGGCGGGCTGGCGGATCGAGCCGCCGGTGTCGGTGGCGGTGGCCCCCAGGCACAGGCCGGCGGCCACGGCCGCGGCCGAGCCGCCCGAGCTGCCGCCCGGGGTCAAAGCTTGGTTCGAACCCGTCTTGCGCCAGGGATTGATCACCGGGCCGTAGGCGCTGGTCTCGTTCGACGAACCCATGGCGAATTCGTCGAGGTTCAGCTTGCCCAGCATCACCGCCCCGTCGCGCCACAGCTGGCTGGTGACGGTCGACTCGTAGTGCGGGACGAACGGCTCGAGGATCTTCGAGGCGGCCGTGGTCGGCACGCCCTCGGTGCAGAACAGGTCCTTGATGCCCAGCGGGATCCCGTCCAGCGGACGGGCCACGTCGAGCGCCCGGCGGGCGTCGGAAGCGGCGGCCATCGACAGCGCCTGTTCGGGCGTCTCGAACAGGAAGGCGTTCAGGCCGCGCGCGGCCTCGACGGCCTCGATGTGGGCCGTGGTCAGCTCGACCGAGGTGAAGTCCCCGGCTTCCAGCCCGTCCAGCGCGCCCTTGAGGGTGAGAGAGGTCAGCGAAGTCATCGTTATTCAACCACCTTCGGGACCACGAAGAAGCCGTCCACCGTCTTGGGGGCGTTGCCGGTGACGACGTCGGCGTCGCCGCCCATGGTCACCACATCGTCACGCAGCGGCAGGCCGGCGTGCACGACGCTGGTCAGCGGCTCGACGCCGTCGGTGTCGACCTCGGCCAGCTGCTCGATCCACGTCATGATGCCGTTGAGCTCCTGGGCCAGGGGCTCCAGACGATCTTCGGGTGTGGCGATGCGGGCGAGCCGCGCGACCTTCCGCACGGTGGCGGCGTCAATGGCCATGGGGGCCTCCTGAATACCAAGCGCGTGGGTTAGCCGTGCGAGGGGCGCTTTGACAAGCTCTTCCCTTGTTCGGGGGGCGTCTCGACATGTTATGAGGAGCAATGCCCGTTCTAGACATCACTGAATTCGCCGCCGCCATTCCCGACTACCTGCCCATCGTCGGGCTGGATCCGGGCGAGAAGACCATCGGGGTGGCCGTGTCCGACGTCACCCTGACCGTCGCCAGCCCGCTGGCCTTGATCAAGAAGACCAAGTTCAGCGAGGACGCCGAGGTGCTGTTCCAGCTGATGGGCAGCCGCAAGGCGGCCGGCATTGTAATCGGCCTGCCAATGAACATGGACGGCACCGAAGGCGTGCGCTGCCAGTCCAACCGCGCCCTGGGCCGCAACCTGCTGCGCCTGCAGCCCCACATCCCGATCACCTTCTGGGACGAGCGCCTGTCGACGGCGGCCGTGACCCGGGTGCTGATCGAGGAGCACGACGTCAACCGCAAGCGCCGCGCCGAGGTCGTCGACAAGATGGCCGCCGGCTGGATCCTGCAGGGCGCGCTGGAGCGGATGCGGGGCATCAACGAGGCGGCGGGCAAAGGGTTTTAGCCAGCGGAACCCTCTCCCAGAGGGAGAGGG
>NZ_JBFTZS010000563.1:0-2616 GCF_056406675.1 Caulobacter sp. P1_B12_2
CCTACAAGTCGAGCAAGGTGCCCAGTTCCGGCACGGCCGGCGGCACGATCGCGAAGACCATGGCGTCGCGGATCAGCATGAACTTGCCCATGGCCCGGCCGGCGACGGCCTGAGCCTTGCGGTCGGCGGCCTTGCGTTCGTCGAAGTCCTTCAGGCGGATGAAGGCCAGGCCGGCGTTCTGGCCGGCGCCGGCGAAGCTGAAGCCGGCGACGGTGAAGACGGCCTGCACGGAGTCCTTCTCGTCGACCAGGAAGTGGTTTCGCACGGTGTCGAGCACGGCCTGGGTGCGTTCCTCCGGCGCGCCGGGCGGCAGCTGAACGATGGTGAACATCGTGCCCTGGTCTTCCTCGGGCAGGAAGGCGCTGGGCAGCCGGATGAACAGGAAGCCCATCACCAGGATGATCACGCCATAGGCCAGCATCCAGCGGCCGCTCTTGCCCAGCAGGCCGCGCACCGTGCCCTGATAGCGCCCGCTGACGTCGTTGAAGTTGCGGTTGAACCAGTTGAAGAAGCGGTTGCCGAGGTTCACCACGGCGCCCAGCGGCCCCTGGTGATCGGTGTTGAGAGGCTCGCCATGGCCCCGGCTGACCGGCTTGAGCAGGGTGGCGCAGAGGGCCGGGGTCAGGATCAGGGCGACCAGCACCGACAGGCCCATGGCCGAGACGATGGTGATCGAGAWCTGACGATAGATCACGCCCTGCGAGCCGCCGAAGAAGGCCATGGGCACGAACACCGCGGCCAGGACCAGCGCGATGCCGATCAGGGCGCCGGTGATCTCGTTCATCGACTTGCGGGTGGCCTCGACGGGCGACAGCCCTTCTTCGCTCATCACCCGTTCGACGTTCTCGACCACGACGATGGCGTCATCGACCAGCAGGCCGATGGCCAGGACCAGGCCGAACATGGTCAGGGTGTTGATCGAGTAGCCAAAGGCGGCCAGCACCCCGAAGGTGCCCAGCAGGACGACCGGCACGGCGATGGTCGGGATCAGGGTCGCGCGCCAGTTCTGCAGGAACAGGAACATGACGATGAAGACCAGCACGATGGCTTCGATCAGGGTCTTGACGACTTCCTCGATCGACAGCTTCACGAACGGCGTGGAGTCGTAAGGGATCACGTACCGGAAGTTGGCCGGGAAGTTCTTCTCCAGCACGGTCATCCGCGCCTTGATGGCGTCGGCGGTGTTCAGCGCGTTGGCGCCGGGGGCCAGGCGGATGGCCAGGCCGGCGGCGGGCTTGCCGTTGTACTTGGCGCCGAAGCCGTAGCTTTCCGCGCCCAGCTCCACGCGGGCGACGTCGCGCAGGTGGACGATGGCGCCGCCGGCGCTGTTCTTGACGATGATGTTCTGGAACTCGGCCGGGGTGCTCAGGCGCGACTGCGCCGTGATCGTGGCGTTCAGGCCGATGCCCGGCAGGTTGGGCACGCCGCCCAGCTGACCGGCCGAGACCTGGGCGTTCTGGGCCCGGATGGCGGCGATCACGTCGGCGGGGGTCAGGCTGTAGCTGGCCAGCTTGGTCGGATCCAGCCAGACGCGCATGGCGTATTGCGCGCCGAACAGCTGGACCTCGCCCACGCCGTCGACGCGGCTCAGGGGGTCTTGCAGATTGCTGGCGATGTAGTCGGCCAGGTCGGTGTTGGTGCTCTTCGGATCATCCGAATACATGCCGACGATCAGCAGGAAGTTGCGCGCCGACTTGGCCACGGTCAGGCCTTGCTGCTGCACTTCCTGCGGCAGGAGGGCGGTGGCGGTCTGCAGCTTGTTCTGGACCTGCACCTGGGCGATGTCGATGTCGGTGCCGGCCTTGAAGGTCAGGGTGGTGGACGCCGCGCCCGAGCTGTCGCTGGTCGACGACATGTAGTCCAGGCCGTCCAGGCCCTTCATCTTCTGTTCGATGACCTGGGTGACGCTGTCCTCGACGGTCTTGGCCGAGGCGCCGGGATAGAAGGCGCTGACCGAGACCTGGGGCAGGGCGATTTCGGGATACTGGGCGATCGGCAGGCTGCGGATGGCCAGGGCCCCCGCCAGCATGATGACGATCGCGACGACCCACGCGAAGATCGGCCGGTCGATGAAGAAGCGGGAAAGCATGAGCGGCCGGCCTTACTGAGCAGCGGGGGCGGTGATGACGGCCGGCTTCACCGGGGCGCCAGGGCGGACCTTCTGCAGGCCTTCGACGATGACCTGGTCGCCGGGCTTCAGGCCCGAGCTGACCAGCCATTTGTCGCCCACCGTCTGGGTGGTGACGATCTGGCGGGGCTCGGCCGCGCCCTTGGCGCCGACCACCATCACGGTGGCGTTGCCCTTGGGGTCGCGGCTGACCGCCGCCTGCGGGATCAGCATGCCGCTGTTGGCCACGCCGGCGCCGAGCACGGCGCGGACGTACATGCCCGGCAGCAGCACGCCGTTGGGGTTGTCGAAGGTGGCGCGCAGGCCGACCGAGCCGGTGGTCGGATCGACGGTGACGTCCGAGAACTCCAGGCGGCCCGGGACGGGATAGGTCGAGCCGTCCTCCAGCTTCAGGGTGACCTGGGCCGAGCCCGAACGGCCCAGCTGGCCGCTGTTCAGCGCGGCTGAAGGCCTGCGACGCCCTGTCGCTCCTGGGGTTTCTGTATGTC
>NZ_JBFTZS010000564.1:0-2598 GCF_056406675.1 Caulobacter sp. P1_B12_2
CCGCTATGGGATCTGGGTCCCGGCATTCGCCGGGATGAGCGGATTTTTTTGGGATGTCGCGGGTCCCGCTTGACGAACACATAACTCGCCGGTTATTAGTAACCCATAGCCAACGGGTTATCAGTTCTCCATGACCGACGCTCACGACGTGCTCTTCAGAACGCTCGCCGATCCCACCCGACGGGGGATCTTCGAGCGGCTGTGCCGCGACGGCGAGCAGACGGTCGGGGCGCTGACGGCCCTGGCGGGCGTCTCGCAGCCGGCCGTGTCCAAGCACCTGGGCGTGCTGAAACAGGCCGGGCTGGTGAGCGATCGCCACGAAGGCCGACAGACGCACTACAGCGCCCAGCTGAACGCCCTGGCCCCGTTGGTCGACTGGACAAGCCGCATGGCCGGGTTCTGGGAGACCCGGTTCGACAATCTCGAAGACCTGCTCAACAGGATGGACCAATGACCAGCACCGCGACCGAGACGCGCACTGTCGTCGTCGAACGAGAGATCGCTCACCCCCCCGAAAAGCTTTGGCGCGCGCTGACCCAGCCGCACCTGATGGAGGAATGGCTGATGAAGAACGACTTCAAGCCCCAGGTCGGCCACGGCTTCCAGCTGCGCGGCGAGTGGGGCGGGGTGCTGGACTGCGAGGTCCTGGCCGTCGAGCCGAACCGGACCCTGTCCTACACCTGGAACCATGAGCAYGCCGATCCGGCCTACGCCCTGCAAAGCGTGGTGACCTTCACGCTCACTCCGACGGACGCGGGCACGCACCTGCGCATGGAGCAGTCCGGCTTCCGTCCGGACCAGAAGCAGGCCTACGGCGGCGCCCACGCCGGCTGGAAGCAGTTCCTCGGCAACCTGGACCAACTGCTGGAGCGGCTGGAGTAGGTCCGCCGCGTTTCACCCGCCTTCGAAGGAGAGCCCCTTGAGCACCCTCATCCGACAAATTCACCGCTGGCTGTCCGTCGCCTTCACGGCCGGGGTCATCGGCTACATGATCGTCATGACGCAAGGCCAGCCCCCGGCCTGGGTTGGACTGTTCGCCTTGGTGCCGCTGATCTTGCTCCTGATCTCCGGCCTGTACATGTTCGTGCTGCCCTACGTCGTCAGGGGACGGAGCGGGCGACGGGCGAACGGATAGGAGAAGCGCCATGGCCGAGACGTCCGAACCGAAGCTGCTGTTGGGCGGCAATCCGCAGGTCGCCAAGGGCCACGGCGACGCGCCGGTCCAGGCCTATATCGCGGCCATGCCGGGCTGGAAGAGCGAGGTCGGGCGCCGCCTGGACGCATTGATCGAGCGCGCCGTTCCCGGCGTGCGCAAGGCCGTGAAGTGGAACTCGCCGCTGTACGGGGTCGAGGACGGGGCCTGGTTCCTGGGCGTTCATGTCTTCGCGAAATACATCAAGGTGGCCTTCTTCCGCGGCGCGGCGCTTGAGCCCCTGCCGCCGGTCGGCTCCAAGCAGAAGGATGTGCGCTATTTCCACATCCACGAGGCCGAGCCGTTCGACGAGGTCCAGTTCGTCGACTGGGTGAAACAGGCCAGCCAATTGCCCGGCGAGCGCATGTGAGCCGGCCGTAAAGGGTAGGATGACGATGAAGAAGCAGATGGGTGGAACGCCGGACGGGCCGCCTTCCGAGCTGATCGACAAGGCGATCGCGGCGCTGGACGACTGGCGCGGCGAGACGCTGGCCAAGATCCGCAAGCTGATCCACGAGGCCGACCCCGACGTGGTCGAGGAGTGGAAGTGGGGGATTCCGGTGTGGTCGCACGACGGCATCGTCTGCACCGGCGAGACCTACAAGGCGGCCGTGAAGACCACCTTCGCCAAGGGCGCGTCGGTGGAGGATCCCAAGGGTCTGTTCAATTCCAGCCTGGACGGCGCCACCCGGCGCGCGATCGATTTCCGCCAGGGCGAGGCGATCGATGAAGCGGCGTTCAAGGCGCTGATCCGCGCCGCGGTGGYGCTGAACGCCTCGAAACCGCCGAAGGCGGCCAAGAAGCGCGCCTGAGAAAGAGCTTGGGCCTGCCGACTGAACGCGCAGGCCCAAGCCATTTTCGTCACGCCGGAGCGTTTAGGCCAGGGTGGTGGTGACTTCGATGTTGCCGTGCACCGCCTTCGAATAGGGGCAGATCGCGTGGGCCGCTTCGATCAGGCCTTGGGCGACGTCACGATCGACTCCTGGCAGGCTGACGCTCAGGCGGGCTTGCAGGAAGAAGGCGCCGGCCTCGTTGGCCAGATCGATCTCGGCGTGGACCGAGGGATCGACCAGGGCGACCTTTTGCTGGCCCGCCGCCAGTTGGATGGCGCCGAGATAGCAGGCCGACCAGGCGGCGCCGAACAGGTTTTCGGCGGCGGGGTGGGGTTGGGGCAGCTTGACGTCCAGGAAGCCGTCGGCGCTGCGGGCGGCGCCGTCGCGGCCGGCCGTGGTGTGGGTCTTGCCGGTGAAGAGAACCTTGGCGGTCATGAGGGAAGTCCTTCTGAGGGGTTGGGTGAGTGGTTTATATCGTGTCCGTTTCAATCGGATGCGATGTAATTAGTTTGGGTCTCGCAGCGAGTCAAGCTCTTCCGATTTAATCGGATACGATTTATATAGGCGGAGCCC
>NZ_JBFTZS010000565.1:0-2581 GCF_056406675.1 Caulobacter sp. P1_B12_2
GCTCCAGTCGTCGAACTGCGGCTGAACCTGATTGCTCTTGTAGGCGTAGAGCACCGACCACAGGCCATACAGGCGCTTTTCGCCGTGCTGCTTCAGCGCCCGGCGCCCGACCCGCTCGATGTCGTCGTTCTCGCGCGTCGGCGGCTTGATCTCGTCGCGGCTGATTTCGCGATACAGAGCGTCCAGCTTGGCCGACTGCGGCGATCGGGCGAAGGCCGCGCCGCCGGTTCCGCTCAACAGGATTGCGATCGCCGCGAGGAACAAGACGTAGCGCCGCAAGCCGAGGTTTCCTGGTGAACCCTGGCAAGGTACGAAAAGGGCCTATATCCAAAGTTAAGATTGGCGCGACGCGAGGTTCAGCCGCGAAATTGTCGCACCCGGGGCAAAATATCCCCCTCTTAAGTTGTCACCTCGACGCTCAGCCGCCGCCTAGATTGTGGCTCCGCCGTCCACCACCAGCGCCTGCCCCGTCATGAAGCTGCCCGCCTTCGAGGCCAGATAGACGGCCGCTCCAGCCAGTTCGTCGGGCTCGCCGATCCGGCGCAGCGGCACGCTCTTGGTCGAGCGCTCCAGGGTCGCCGGATCGTCCCACAGCGCCTTGGCGAAGTCGGTCTTGATCAGGCCCGGCGCGATGCAGTTGACCCGCACGTTGTCGGGGCCGAACTCGTGGGCCAGGTTGCGGGCCAGCTGGAAGTCGGCGGCCTTGGAGATGTTGTAGGCGCCGATGATCGCGTTGCCGCGCAGGCCGCCGATCGAGCTGACGATGATGATCGCGCCGTCCTTCCGCTCGCGCATCTCCGGGGCGACCATGCCGATCAGCCAGTGATTGCTGATGATGTTGTTGTCGAGGATCTTGCGGAACTGGTCGTCGGCGATGCCGGCCAGCGGGCCGTAATAGGGGTTGGACGCGGCGTTGCAGACGCAGATGTCGACCTTGCCGAACGCCGCCCTTGTCTCGTCGACCAGGCGCTGCAGGTCCTCTTTCGAGCCGATATTGGCCGGGACCGCGATCGCCGTCCCCGCGCCGTGCCGGGCGTTGATCTCGGCGGCGACCTCGTCGCAGGGCCCCGCCTTGCGCGAGGAGATCACAACCTTGGCCCCGTGCTCGGCCATGCGCTGGGCGATGGCCTTGCCGATGCCGCGCGAGCTGCCGGTGATGATCGCGACCTTGCCGGTGAGATCGAAGAGGGTGGTCATGGCGTGCTCCCGGCAGGTTTCAAAACGATTGTTTGAATTGCCGGCAGATTGGGACGCGGACCTGGCCAGGTCAAGTCTCGCCTCAGAACCGGTAGGTGAACCCGAACAGCGGCCCCTTCATGTCGAGATCGACATCGACCCGGCCCTTCTCGTTCTCGAAGTGCAGGTAGCGATACCCGCCTTGCAGCCGCCATCGGCTGGAAAGGTCGTATTCGACCAGGGCCTGACCTTGCCAGCTGGAGGTGTCGCTGCCCCAGCCGCTGTCGATCTGGCCGGTCAGACCCCACTTTCCGTACTGGCCCCGGGCCCTGGCGCCGATGATTCCGTCGACCCAGTTGGTCTTGCCGCTGGCGTCGATCAGCGTGGTGTTGGGCGCGCTGAGGGTGAACTCGCTCTCCAGCCAGTAACCCCGGACGCCGGCGGTCAGGTCTATGTCCCACTTGTCGCCGTCCATCACCCGGTAGAAGCCGTTGACCGAGCCCACCATCGCCTTGGTGTCGAGGTCCGGCTTCAGCGGGATCGCCGGCGGCAGTTCGACATCGTCGCCGAAGCCGATATCGACATAGGCGAAATCCACGAGGGCGCCGAACCGGTCGCCGCTGAGCTCGGCGACCCCGAAGCCGAAGAACTGCAGGTTGTCGAGGATGCTGCCGTCTCCGAGGACCGGAGTCGGCCGATCGGGCTGCAGCCCCAGCGGCCCCTCGACGGTGGGCAGCCAGACATAGGTGCCCATGCGGAACGTCAAATCGTCGGCCTCGGCCTCGACGGCCGCGACCGTCAACGCCGCGGCGAAGCCCAGAACCACCGCAACTTTCATCGGCCCGCTCCCTTGGTGACCCGACGAGAGCCTGAACCGTCCACCCCGAGGGTAAATCAGGTGAACTACCCAGAAGGCGCGCGGCTTGCCGCCATCGGCCTAGGGCATCGACAAAAGTTCGCCGGCGATGTCGGATCGCGGACGGCGCTGCCGTCCTTCGGGCACATCGACGCCAATTCCTCGGAGAAACGCCATGAACGCCCCCGTCCCTTCCCCCATCGCCGAGCGCGAACTCGTTCTGACGCGCGTCATCGACGTGCCCGCCGACAAGCTGTTCAAGTGCTGGACCACGCCGGAACTGCTGCCCAAGTGGTTCTGCCCGCCGCCCTGGACCGTTTCCCACGCGGAGATGGACGTCCGCACGGGCGGCAACAGCGTCATCACCATGAAGGGTCCGAACGGCGAGGAGGTCGTCAATCCGGGCGTCTATCTGGAAGTGGTCGAGAACCGGCGCATCGTCTTCACCGACGCCTTCACCTCCACCTGGATCCCGTCGCAGAAGCCGTTCATGGTCGGCATCGTCGAGTTCGAAGACCTGGGCGACGGCACGACCCGCTACACCGCCAC
>NZ_JBFTZS010000566.1:0-2574 GCF_056406675.1 Caulobacter sp. P1_B12_2
GCCCAGCACCACGCGGTCGATGCCGTTGGCGCGAGCGAAGGCCAGGGCGGCGGGGATCTTGTGCAGACGGAGACGACGCTCCTTCTCCATCGGCTGATCCTTCAGCCGGATGCCCAGGCCGCCCGGGGGCATCGAGAACTCGGGGATCACCAGCTTGTGGCGGTCCAGCGAGACGTCGATGGTCACGCCCGAGTCCATGGTGTCTGCCAGGGCGATCATGCCGGTCCACAGGCCGCTGAAGCGCGACATCGAAATGCCCAGCAGGCCGTAGTCGAGCACCTCCTGAACGTCGGCCGGCGACAGCACCGGCATCTCGAAGTCCTGGAAGGCGAATTCCGACTGCGACGGCAGGGTCGAGCTCTTGCAGGCGTGGTCGTCGCCGGCCACGGCCAGCACGCCGCCGGTCGGGAAGGTCCCCGCGAAATTGGCGTGCTTGAAGACGTCGCCGGTGCGGTCCACGCCGGGCGCCTTGCCGTACCACATGCCGAAGACGCCATCGTGGGTGGCGCCCGGGAACAGGTTGGCCTGCTGGCTGCCCCACACGGCGGTGGCGGCCAGATCTTCGTTCAGGCCTTCCTTGAAGACCACGTCATGGGCGGTGAGCAGCTTGTTCAGGCGAGCGGCCTGCTGGTCCAATCCCCCGAGAGGCGAACCGCGATAGCCGGAAAGGAAGCCGGCGGTGTTGAGTCCGGCGCGGGTGTCGAGACGCTTTCTATCGAGCAGGACTCGGATCAGCGCCTGCACGCCGGTGATGAATGCGCGGCCATCTTCGAGCAGATATTTGTCGTCAAGCGTGACTTCCGAGTGCCGCATAGCAAAAAAATTCCTCCCGGGTCTTCCTGCCCGCTCAGCAATATCTTATAGAAACGGGGAAATTGTTTGCCCAAGGTGTGCCCGACTCGGGGCCGCTTTGCGCAAGATCAACGCGCCAATCACCCTCTGGGGGGAGGAAATCTTGTCCGAACAACTCGACGCCGTGGATGCCAAGATCCTGGATCTCATCCAACACGACGCCGGACTGTCCGTCGCGGAGATCGCGGAGCGAGTCGGGCTGTCTTCCAGCCCGTGCTGGCGCCGGATCAAAAGGCTGGAAGACGCGGGCGTCATCCAGCGCCGCGTGACCATCCTCGATCGCGAAAAGCTGGGCCTCGGTTTCGAGGTCTATTGCACGGCCAAGCTGTCGCTGCCGACCAAGGAAAACCYCGAGGTGTTCGAGCAGGCCGTGGGCAAGTGGGCCGAGGTGGTGCAGTGCGCCACCGTGACCGGAGCGGCCGACTACGAGCTGCGCATCGTCACCCGCGACATGCGCGCCTTCGACGAGTTTCTGCGCGACAAGCTGCTGTCGCTGGGCCTGGTGTCCAACATCGAGAGCCGGATCGTCATCCGCGGCGTCAAGAACTCCACGGCCGTGCCGCTGGGTCTGGTCAGCCCGTACGTCAGCCCGCTGAGCTGAAGGCCAAATCATCCTTCTCCCCTTGCGGGAGAAGGTGGCCGCGAAGCGGTCGGATGAGGGGTCGATAGACATCGAACGCCGCGACAAGCCGAACGGCCGGTCGCGGCGCTTTTCGTTTGAGAGACCCTTCATCCGTCAGCCTTCGGCTGACACCTTCTCCCGCAAGGGGAGAAGGACCAAGACCATCGATTTCTTCTAGAATCCCCTCCCCGCACCCGCCACAGTGCCGGCTCCACCACCTCGGAGCCTTCCCATGATCGACCTCGTCATCGACCAGCGCCGCAAGGATCTCGGCGGTTTCGAGGTCGGGCGCGTGCTGCCGTTCCACAGCCGGCGGATGGTGGGGCCCTTCACCTTCTTCGACCACATGGGGCCGGTCGAGTTCGAGCCCGGCTTCCCGCGCAATGTCGACGTGCGGCCCCATCCCCACATCGGCCTGTCGACCCTGACCTACCTCTTCGAGGGCGAGATCACTCACAAGGACAGCATCGGCTCCGACCTCGCCATCCGCCCGGGCGAGGTGAACTGGATGACGGCCGGCAGCGGCATCACCCACTCCGAACGCTTCGAGACCCTGCGCGAATACGGCGGCCGGATGCACGGCATCCAGGCCTGGGTGGCCCTGCCCGACGGCCAGGAGGAGATCGCCCCGGCCTTCTCGCACCATGCCCGCGAGGAGATGCCGGTCTATGAGGAGGGCGGCCTGAAGGCGGCCCTGGTGGCCGGCAAGGCGTTCGGCGCCGCGGCCCAGGTGCCGGTGTTCTCGCCGCTGTTCTACGTACATTGGGAGATGGCGGCCGGGGCCAAGGCCGGACTGCCGGCCGAATATCCCGAGCGCGCCGCCTATGTCGCCGTCGGCAAGGTCGAGGCCGACGGTCAGGTGCTGCACGCCGGCCAGATGGCGGTGTTCAAGCCGGGCCAGACGATCACCTTCGAGGCCCTGGAGCCCTCGACCGTCATGCTGCTGGGCGGCGAGCCGGTGGGGCCGCGCTTCATCGAGTGGAACTTCGTCTCCTCGTCCAAGGAGCGGATCGAACAGGCCAAGGCCGACTGGCGGGCCCAGCGCATGAAGCTGCCCGACCTGGACGACCAGGAATTCACCCCCCTGCCCGAGCCCCCGC
>NZ_JBFTZS010000567.1:0-2548 GCF_056406675.1 Caulobacter sp. P1_B12_2
CTGTTAAGCACCCGACGCATCACCACCGCGTCCTTGGCCCCATCTGGATGGGGATAATAGCCCTTTCTCAAGCCCACACGTTCGAAACCGGCGGCTTCGTAGAGCTTGATCGCCGCGACATTGTCGGCCGCGACCTCCAGAAACATCTCGAACGCGGCGGCTTCCCGGGCGATTCCGGCGGCCATTTCGACCAGGGCCGCGCCCCAGCCGCGACGCCGGGCGACCGGATCGACGGCCACGGTCAGGATCTCGGCCTCGCCGGCGACGGCGCGGCACAGGATGAAGCCTTTCGCGTCCATCGGGGCCTCCTCCGGATCGCCCGCCTCGCCCAACACGGCGAAGGCGCCGGGGCCCTTGAGCAGGGCCTCGAATTCATCGGCCGACCAGGGCCGGTCGAAGGCGCGGTCGTGCAAATCAGCGAGGGTGAAGCAGGCTTCCAGCCCGACGGGACGCAGGATCATGCCGCCGGCGCCACGGCATAGGGCGCGCGCAGATAGAGCGGCCGGGGCGAATGGCTCGGCGCGGGCTTGGCGGCGGCCAGGCGGGCGACGGCCACGGGGTCGGCGTAGGCCGGGGTCAGCACGGTCGCGTCGGGCAGAACCTCGGCGACCAGCGGCGCGCCCGAGCCGACCAGAGTGGCGGGACCGCCGGAATAGAGCTCGGCCAGACGCGCGGCGGCGACGCCTACTTCGAGGGCGTCCGGGGCCATCAGCGCCTTTCCGCCGTCGAAGACCTGCAGATAGACCTGACCCWTCTTGGCGTCGAGCACGCCGGCCACGAAGCCGGCCGCGCCCGAGGTGGCGGCCAGGGCCTCGAGGGTGTTGATCCCGACGCAAGGGATCGACAGGGCCGTGGCCAGGCCCTTGGCGAACGACAGGCCGACCCGCAGGCCAGTGAACGAGCCGGGGCCGACGGTGGCGGCGATGCGGGTCAGGTCGGCGAACTTGATCCCCGCCTCGGTCGCGACCTCACGGGCCAGGACAGCGATGCGCTCCTGATGGCCGCGGGTCATCGGCTCGCTGCGGGCGGCGCGGACGAGGTCGCCGTCCAGGATCGCGACCGAGCTGGCGCCCAGGCAGGTGTCGATGGCCAGGATCAAGGAGGGGGCGGTCATTGGACCGGCGCCCCGCCGCGCCAGAAGAACTCGCGCAGGAAGCCTTTTTCGCGCAGCATCGCCTCGGGCGGCATCACGTCCTGGGTCCAGCCGGGCACGCCGAACACGTAACGTAGCGCCGGCTCTCCGGGCTGGGTGCAGATCACCGCGTGGACGTCGCGGTCCTTGCCCATCCAGCAGCGCGGATAGTCCATGTCGGCGTCGGCCCACTTCATGCCCAGGGTTTCGCCTCGCGGGCCTTGGGGCGTTCCGCCGACGACGCGGATGTCGCCGACCTTGGTCGAGCCGGGATTGCCGTGAATCTCGATGACGCCGCCGCCCTGCTCGACGGTGACGCCCATCAGAGTCGATTTCGAGCCGTCGTCCCGAATGAACACGCCCTCGACTTTCGCCTTCGGGAAGCGCGGCTTGATCGCCTCCATCGAGAATTCGGTCTGGGCCATCACCGGGCCGACCGAGAATTCGTCCAGCGCCAGCGGGCCGCCTTCATAGGGCGTGAAGCGGTCGGTCGCCCCGGAGGCGTCCTGGCGGGTCACCACGGCGGGAGCAGAGACGGCGGGGGCGCCGGTCTTGGAGGCCGCGGGCTTGTCGGCCGGACCGCAGGCGGCCAGGGCCAGCAGCGCCCCGGCGAAGAGGAGGTGTCGGAGCATCGGATCAGGCCGCGCCGACGGCCGCCTGCTCGGCCGGACGCCAGACGAATTCGTTGAGCTGGCCCTTGGCCTTCAGCGTCTCGACCGGCGGCAGGCCGCCCTTGGTCCAGCCCGGCACGCCGAACACGTAGGACACGGTCGGGGCCTCGGGGCGCACGCAGACGGTCTGGTTGACGGTGCGGCCTTCGCCGGCCCGGCACTGGGCGATGTCGAAGCCCAGATCGGCCCACTTCGCCAGCAGCGCTTCGCCCTTGGGCCCTTCGACCGGTCCGCCCGCCAGGCGGATCTCGCCGATGCCGCCCTCGGCGCCCTTGCCGATCTCCAGCAGCGGGACGTTGTCCTGCTCGACCGTGAGGATCGGTCCGGGCGGGCCCTCGCCGGTGTGGATGAAGGCGCTCTTGACCACCGCCTTGGGGAACAGGGCCTTGATCGTGGCCAGGTCGAAGGCTGTCTCGCCGGTGATCGGTCCCACGCCGTCGGCGCGCACGTGCAGCGGCCCGCCGACATAGGGCGTGACCGCGATGGCGACGGGGCCGGACTTGGGAACCTCGGCGCTCGAGGCGGCCGGCGGCTTGGCGGTGTCGGCTTGCTTGGCGGGGCCGCAGGCGGCGAGCAGCAGCAACGGGGCGGCGATCAGGGCGAGGCGCTGGGTCATGAGGCGCCTTTTAGCATCTTTCATCCGGGCGGCGAGACGCCCCCTCCGTCACGATGCGTATTCGCATCGCGCCACCTCCCCCGCTTTGCGGGTGAGGAGTGGGCGGGTGAGGAGTGGGCGGGCGAGGAG
>NZ_JBFTZS010000568.1:0-2543 GCF_056406675.1 Caulobacter sp. P1_B12_2
GCATAGACGATGGCCGCGCCGTACTTGGCGGCCAGGTCATAGAATTCCTGGGTGGCGAAGGTCGGACTGCGGACCTCCAGGGCGTGGCGCGCCGGGCGACCGCCGATCTCCTTGGGCAGAAGCTTCAGAAAGCCCTCGAAATCGACCGGGTCGAACTTCTTGGTGGCCATGAACTGCCAGTTGATGGCCCCCAGCTTGGGACCCAGTTCCTCCATCCCCTGGGACAGGAATTTCTCCAGCGAGTCGTTGTTCTCGGAGAGCACGCGGCGGTTGGTGCAGAACCGGCTGGCCTTGACCGAGAACACGAAGTCGTCGGGCGTCTCGTCGCGCCACTTCTGCCAGCTGTTGGGCTTGAAGGTGGAATAGTAGGTGCCGTTGATCTCGATGCTGGTCAGCTTGGACGAGGCGTATTTCAGCTCGTCCTTCTGCTTGAGATCGTCAGGATAGAAGGGGCCGCCCCGCCAGGGCTCGAACGTCCAGCCGCCGATGCCGGCGCGAATGGTCCCGGTCATGCGTGTTCCCTTCCTGTTCCCGGCGCGCACCGTATGGGGAGGCGCGCGCCTTCGCAAGTGTCTACGGGCGCGGTCGCCTAGCGGCGGACCTGCAGTTCCTGGACCTCGGCGCGGCCGCTGCGCTTGTCGAACACGCAGGTGGCTTTGCCGCGCGCGCCCTTCATGTGCTTGGGCTTGTAGACGCCTTCGAGGCTGGAGACGGTGACCGACTGGAAGGTGTCGCCATAGGCGGTGACACGGACGTTGCGCAGCTCCTGGGCGGCGGCGACGCAGGCCTTATCGGAGCGGACGCGCAGATCGTTCCAGGCGCCGGGGGTGGAGGCGTGGGCGGAGCAGGCGGTCAGGGCCAGCAGGGCGGCGGTGGTTAGGATGAGGCGCATGGGGAACTCCGACGGCGGGTATGGTGAGGCTTAACGGTCGGAGACGGTGGCGGGTTGCCCACTTGCCCCCACCTGGCGGCTTCGCCGCCTGTCCGCCCATAGGGGGCGGAGGACGACAGCGCGGTTCCTCTCCCCCTATGGGGGAGGAGGGCCGAAGGCCCGGAGGGGGCAAGTGATCAACACTCCACCCGGTTGACCGACAACCCCACCGCCAGTCCACCAAGCGAGGTCTCCTTGTAGATCTCGTTCATGTCCTCGCCGGTGCGCTTCATCGTGGCGATCACCTTGTCGAGCGACACCGAGTGCTGCCCGTCGCCCAGCAGCGCCAGCCGGGCGGCGTCGATGGCCTTGATCGCGCCCATGGCGTTGCGTTCGATGCAGGGGATCTGGACCAGGCCGCCGATCGGGTCGCAGGTCAGGCCCAGATTGTGCTCCATGCCGATCTCGGCGGCGTTTTCGATCTGGTCGTTGGTCGCGCCCAGCGCCGCCGCCAGACCAGCCGCCGCCATCGAGCAGGCCACGCCCACCTCGCCCTGGCAGCCGACCTCGGCCCCGCTGATCGAGGCGTTGCGTTTGTAGAGCGCGCCGATCGCCGCCGCCGTCAGCAGGAACACCCGCACCCCCTGCGGCGTGCCGTTGTGGAAGCGGTGGTAGAACCGCAGCACCGCCGGGATCAGGCCGGCCGCGCCGTTGGTCGGGGCGGTGACCACCCGGCCGCCGGCCGCGTTCTCCTCGTTGACCGCCATGGCCCACAGGTTGACGTAGTCCATGGCCGCCAGCGGGTCGCTGATCTGGCGCTCCATGCGGCCCTGGATGGTCTGGTGAATCTGTCGGGCCCGGCGCTTGACCGACAGGCCGCCGGGCAGGATCCCGGTCTCGCGCATGCCCCGGTCGATGCAGGTCTCCATGGCGTCGAAGATGCGGTCCAGGCCCGCGCTCAGCGCCTCCTCGTTCATCCGCGACAGTTCGTTGGCGCCCATGACGCCGGCGATGGTCAGTCCGGCGTCGGCGGCGCGCTGCAACAGGTCGGCGCCGCTCTCGAACGGGAAGGGGATCTCGGGGCCCTCGTCCGGCGGCGTGTTGCGGCCCATCTCGCTCTCGTCGCGCACGAAGCCGCCGCCGATCGAGAAATAGGTGCGCTCGGCCAGCACGGCGCCGGCGGCGTCGAAAGCGGTGAAGGTCAGGCCGTTGGGGTGCTGGGGCAGGCGCTCATGGCCGGCCCAGATGATGTCGGTCGCCTCGTCGAACTTGATCCCGACGTCGCCGCCCAGCTGGAGCCACTGGGTGGCGGCGGCCTCGACCAGGGCCGCCTCGCCGACATCGGGATCCAACTGCGCGGGCACGAAGCCCATCAGGCCCAGAATCACCGCCCGGTCGGTGGCGTGGCCGCGGCCGGTCAGGGCCAGGGAGGCGTAGAGCCGCGTCTCGACCCGGACGACATCCGGCAGCTTGCCGGCGTCACGCAGCCGGCCGACGAACAGGCCGGCGGCCGTCATCGGCCCCATGGTGTGGCTGCTCGACGGGCCGACGCCCAGCTTGAACAGGTCGAAGACGGAGGCTGTCATTTTATACTCCGCTCATCCCGCGTGTGGAGGAGCGCCAACAAATCCTGTCATCCCGGACGAGCGCGAAGCGCGAAGATCCGGGACCG
>NZ_JBFTZS010000569.1:0-2525 GCF_056406675.1 Caulobacter sp. P1_B12_2
CCCCCTCCGTCGACTACGTCGACACCTTCCCCGCAGGGGGAGTGCCTATGTGAGCCCCTCCCCGCCCAAGTAATAATCCCCTTCCCTTGACTCCCCCGGCGGACGGGACCAAACGCCCGCCTCATGATCACCCGTTATTCCCGCCCCGAAGCCGCCGCCATCTGGTCCAGCCAGACCAAGTACAAGATCTGGTTCGAGATCGAGGCTCACGCCGCTGACGCCATGGCCGAGCTGGGGGTGATCCCCAAGCTGGCCGCCGAGACGATCTGGGAAAAGGGCCGCGACGCGGTCTGGGACAGCGACCGCATCGACGAGATCGAGCGCGTCACCAAGCACGACGTCATCGCCTTCCTGACCCACGTGTCGGAAATCGTCGGCCCCGAGGCCCGCTTCCTGCACCAGGGCATGACCAGCTCGGACGTGCTGGACACCTGCTTCGCCGTGCAGCTGTCCAAGGCCACCGACCTGCTGATCGAGGACGTCGATCTGCTGCTAGTCGCGCTGAAGCGCCGGGCGCTGGAACACAAGATGACCGTCTGCGTCGGCCGCAGCCACGGCATCCACGCCGAGCCCATCACCTTCGGCCTAAAGCTGGCCGGCTATTACGCCGAGTTCCAGCGCGCCAAGGAGCGCCTGGCGATGGCCAAGTTCGAGATCGCCACCTGCGCGATCTCGGGCGCCGTGGGCACCTTCGCCAATGTCGATCCGCGCGTCGAACAGCACGTGGCCGACAAGATGGGCCTTGTCGTCGAGCCGGTCTCGACCCAGGTGATCCCGCGCGACCGCCACGCGGCCTATTTCTGCGCCCTGGGCGTGGTCGCCTCGTCGGTCGAGCGCCTGGCCACCGAGATCCGCCACCTGCAGCGCACCGAGGTGCTGGAGGCCGAGGAGCCGTTCGAGGTCGGGCAGAAGGGCTCTTCGGCCATGCCGCACAAGCGCAACCCGATCCTGACCGAGAACCTGACCGGCCTGGCCCGGCTGGTCCGCTCGGCCGTGACCCCGGCCCTGGAGAACGTCGCCCTCTGGCACGAGCGCGACATCAGCCACTCGTCGGTCGAGCGCGGCATCGGGCCGGACGCGACGATCCACCTCGACTTCGCCCTGCGCCGCCTGGCCGGGGTGATCGAGCGCTTCAACATCTATCCCGACAACATGGCCAAGAACCTGGACAAGCTGGGGGGCCTGGTGTTCTCGCAGCGGGTCATGCTGGCCCTGACCCAGAAGGGCGTCTCGCGCGAGGACGCCTATGCCGCCGTGCAGGGCAACTCGATGAAGGTGTGGCGCGGCGAAGGCCGGTTCATCGACTTCCTGAAGGCCGACGAGGTGGTTTCCAAGGCTCTGTCGGACGCCGAGCTCGAAGAGCTGTTCGACTACGGCTATCACACCAAGAACGTCGACGTGATCTTCAAGCGCGTGTTCGGCGAGCAAGCCTAATTGAACCGCAAGGCGGGCTTCCCGGCGGTCGTGGATGCAAACACCCGCGTCCTGATCCTGGGCAGCCTGCCGGGCGAGGCCTCGCTGGCGATCGCCCAGTACTACGGCAATCCGCGCAACGCCTTCTGGCGACTGATGGAGGGCGTGCTCGACACGTCCCTGGTCGCATTGGCCTATGAAGACCGCCTGGCCGCCCTGCTCTCGCGCGGCGTGGGCCTGTGGGACGTGATCGCCGAGGCCGAGCGGCCCGGCAGCCTGGACGCCGCCATCCGCGATCCGGCGGCCAACGACCTGGTCGCCCTGATCGAAACCCTGCCGGCGTTGCGCGCCGTGGCCTTCAACGGCGGGACGGCGGCCAAGCTGGGCGGTCGGCTGGTCGGCCACCGCATCGCCACCCTGCCCCTGCCCTCCTCCAGCCCGGCCCATGCTGCGCGAACGTTCGAGCAGAAGGCGGCGGCGTGGAAAGCCATCGCCGATTGGCTGCCCTAAAGGCGTTCGCGCCCCTTCCCGCCACATTACAGGATTTTCATCTGCGCCCGCCCCGTAACTAGGGCAGCATCCCCGGCTCTGAGGGGAGACCTTTCCTATGCGCACGTTCCTGCTGGCCGCCGTTTCGGTGATCGCCCTTTCCACAACGGCCCTCGCCGCCGATCCCCCTGGCAAGCCGATGTACGGCGACTGGGGCGTCGACCTGACCTCCGGCGACAAGTCGGTGTCGCCCGGCGCCGACTTCGACAAGTACGCCAACGGCGCCTGGGCCGCGCGCACCAAGATCCCCGACGACCAAGGCTCGGCCGGCGTCGGCTACGACGTCTACAACCGCTCGCAGGACCAGTTGCGCRCCCTGATCGAGACGGCCGAGCCCTCGACTCAGATCGGCGCCCTGTACAAGAGCTTCGTCGACGAGGCCAAGGTCGAGGCGGTCGACGACAAGCCCCTGAAGGCCGATCTCGCCAAGATCGCCGCGATCAAGACCAAGGCCGATTTCGCCGTCGCCATGGGCCACACCCAGGGCGGGTTCGGCAGCGGGGTGTTCTCGCTGGACATCTATCCCGACGCCAAGAACCCCGAGGTCAACACTCTCTATATCG
>NZ_JBFTZS010000570.1:0-2509 GCF_056406675.1 Caulobacter sp. P1_B12_2
GGCCTGGGCCACGGCCCGGGCGGCGGTGGGCCGACCGATGGCGCGGGCCACCTGGACGTAGGAGGCGGTGGTCCCGGCCGGGATGGCCCGCAGCGCCGACCAGACGGCCTGCTGCAGCGGCGTGCCCCGGGCGTCGAGCGGCAAGTCCAGCCTGGCGTCGGGATGCTCCACCTGCGCGGCCACCGCCGCCAGGTCCACGCGCAGGCCGTACGGATCGGGCGTCAGCCGGGCCGAGCGGAAGCGGCGCTCCAGGTCGCGGACCAGGGCGTCCTGGTCGTCGCCCAGGGTCACCAGCCGCAGGCCGGCCTCGGAGCGGGCGACCAGGGCCAGGCCCAGGGTGGTGGGGACGGTCGAATAGCGCAGAGTCTCGCGCGGCTGGTCGGGCTTGCAGCGCAGGCAGGCCCGGAAGCCGGCGGCGCGGGCGCTCTCCACCGTGTCATGGAACGCGACGTTCTTGCGCAGCGGCCGTCCGGCGCAGCTGGCCAGGCAGTAGACCCCGGTGGTGCGCACGGCGATGAAGAAGGCGCCGTCCAGGTCGCGGTCGCGGCGGCGCATGGCCTCCCAGCGCGCGTCGTCGGTCAGGATTTGAGAAGCGGTCATGGGAAAACTCCTTTCGTGAGAAGGAGCATGCGCGCCGCTCAGGCCGGCGTCATTCCGATGCTTGCTACGCCGCGGACGCTGCTGACACTCGGTGTCACGGCGCGGGCCGGCTCGTCAGCGCTGGGCCGATCGACATTCAGAGCGATCACCCGATTTATCGTCATTCCCGCCACAAGGGCGGGAATGACGGATCAAGGGGATACGGCGTAGTGCGAGCCAGCGCCCCAAGCTGAATGTCGATACGCGCTAGATCCTGGGCGGTCCGCAGATCAGGTTGACGGCGGCCGTGATCGTCGCCTCCAGCTGCTCGCGGGTCTCGCCGGCCCGGGCGCGGACCGACAGGGCGTTCATCAGCAGGCTGGCCAGCCGCGCCAGGCTGGCGTGGTCGGCGCCGGGCGGCAGGTCGCTGGCCGCGTGTCGTTCGAACAGCCGCGCGACGGCGCGGTCCAGCTCGTGCAGGCCGTCGGCCACGGTCTGGCGCACCTCCTCGTCGACCAGGGCCTGGCCCAGGCCGGCGCTGGCCAGGAAGCAGCCCCGCCCGCCCATGTCGTCCGACAGATAGAAGCCCAGGGCCGTGTGATAGACCCGCGCCAGGATGTCGCGCAGCGCGCCGCCGCCCCGGAAGGCCTCGGTCATCGCCGCGCGCGAGCTGTCCATGTAGCGGTCCAGCGCCGACCTGAAGAGCGTCTGCTTGTCGCCGAACGCCCCGTACAGGCTGGGCCGGTTCATGCCGGTGGCGGCGCTCAGGTCATCCAGCGAGGCGCCGGCGAAACCCTGGGTCCAGAAGATCTCCGTGGCCTTGGCCAGGGCGACTTCGGGATCGTAGGCGCGGGGGCGTCCACGGCGCTTGGTGGGGGCTTCGGACATCTGACTCTCCTGGCCGGGCGCTGCTGACTCATTTGGGCTCGCCCAACTGGTGTTTTGTACCGTTTCGCAGTTTATTCCTTGACCGCTGTTATTTTTATGCGAAACAGTACGGAAATGCAATGGAGGGTTCGATGGATCTCTACTTCTCGCCGATGGCCTGCTCGATGGCGACACGGATCGCGGCCTACGAGGCGGGCGCCGACATCCGCTTCCTGAAGGTCGACACCAAGGCCCAACCCAAGCGCGTCGAGGACGGCGCCGAGTTCCTGGCGATCAACCCCATGGGCCAGGTGCCGGTGCTGCGCACCGAGGACGGCGAGCTGATCGTCGAGAACACCGTGATCCTGCAATATATCGCCGACCGCTTCCCCGCCGCCGGCCTGATCCCCGCCGAGGGCGCCGAGCGCCGCAAGGTGCAGAGCTGGCTCAGCTTCATCGGCTCGGAGCTGCACGTCGGCGCCTTCACCGCCCTGCTGAACCCCAAGGCTCAGGACGGCGCCAAGGCCTTCGCCCGCGAACGGCTGGCCGAGCGCCTGGCCCATCTCGACGCCCACCTGAAGGGCCGCGAGTTCCTGCAGGGCAAGTTCAGCGTCGCCGACGCCTACTTGTTCGTGATGCTGACCTGGGCCCGCTACCTGGCCTTGGACTTCGGGCCCTATCCGGCCCTGTCCGCCTATCGCGACCGTCTGCAGACCCGGCCTTCGGTGGCGAAGGCCTTCGACGAGGAATTCACCCTGTTCAAGGCCGCGGCCTGACGCCGTGACCTGAATGGAGGCGCGGGCTCGCGTCTCCTCCACCTGACGGCGGGATCGGTTTGTGTGTCCGCCGCCTCTCCCATCCTCCCTAGGAGATCGACCCATGCGTAATCTGATCATCGCCGTCGCGGCCCTGGCCGCGACGGGCGGCCCCGCCATGGCCGAAACCAAGGTCCAGACCGGCTGGCTGACGCTCAGCGCGCCGACCACCCAGGACCACATCGTGTTCGACGGAGCCGTCTGGCGCTGCAAGGCCGACGTCTGCCGCTCGCCCCAGGTCAAGTCGC
>NZ_JBFTZS010000571.1:0-2498 GCF_056406675.1 Caulobacter sp. P1_B12_2
CCAAGCCCTTGCCCGGCGTCAAGCTTCAGCTGGTCGACGCCGAGGGCCACGTGCTGGAGGGCGCCACCGAGGGCAACCTGGTGATCACCGACAGCTGGCCGGGCCAGATGCGGACCGTCTACGGCGACCATGGCCGGTTCTTCGAGACCTATTTCTCGGCCTATCCGGGCAAGTACTTCACCGGCGACGGCTGCAAGCGCGACGCGGACGGCTATTACTGGATCACCGGCCGGGTCGACGACGTGATCAACGTCTCGGGCCACCGCCTGGGCACCGCCGAGATCGAGAGCGCCCTGGTCGCCCACGACACCGTCGCCGAGGCGGCCGTGGTCGGCTATCCGCACGACATCAAGGGCCAGGGCGTCTACGCCTATGTGACGCTGAAGGCGGGGGTCGAGGCCACCGACGACCTGCGCAAGCAGCTGATCCTCTGGGTGCGCCAGGAGATCGGCCCGTTCGCCGCCCCGGACATCCTGCAGTGGGCGCCGGGCCTGCCCAAGACCCGCTCGGGCAAGATCATGCGCCGCATCCTGCGCAAGATCGCCGAGAACGAACTGGGCAGCCTGGGCGACACCTCGACTCTCGCCGACCCGTCGGTGGTCGACGACCTGGTGAAAAATAGAGCCAACAGCTGATGCGCTAAGGGCGGTAACTCGGCTAGGCTCTATCTCATGCGAGGCCGAGCCCTAGTCGTTGCGGTGGTGGTGATCCTGACGACCCCCGCGGCCGCCGGGTCGCAGGAGCCGAGCCAGGACTGGCTGCACCGGATCGAAAGCGGCGACGTCGCGCTGGACGCCCACGCCGACCCCAGCGGTCGCGGCGGCCAGGTGCGGGCGATGATCGACATCGCCGCCCCGCCCCAGGTGGTCTGGACCACCATCCTTGACTGCGAGCGGGCCGCCCGGATGACTCCCAGCGTCAAGAGCTGCCGCGTGCTGTCGCGCGACGCCGCCGGCCGCGTCGAGCTGCGCGAGCACATCGTCAAATGGAGCTTTCTGCTGCCCGCCCTGCATTCGACCTCGCGGCTGAACCTCGAGCCCTACCGGCGCATCGCCTTCCGCTGCGAGGCGGGCGACATCAAGGATTGCGAGGGCCAGTGGCTGCTGGAGCCGATCGAGGGCGGCAAGAGCACCCGCGTCACCTACGACAACCGCGCCTCGGCCCCCTTCGGCCTGCCCAACGGCATGACGACCATGGCCATGCGCCGCGACGTCCCCGCCGCCCTGCGCGCCCTGCGCCGCGAGAGCGTGGCGGCGGCCCGATGAGCGACGGTCATCCGCTTTGGCTGTTCGACGGCGTCTGCAATCTCTGCTCCGGATCGGTGCGCGCGGTGCTGGCCATCGACCGCAAGGGCCTGATCCGCTTCACCCCGATCCAGTCGGCCTATGGGCGGCAGCTGGCCCTGGACCACGGGATCGACCCGGAGCAGCCGACCAGCTTCCTGTTCCTCGACGGCGGCCGGGCGTTCGAGAAGAGCGCGGCGGTCCTGGCCCTGCTGCGGCGTCTGGGCGCGCCGTGGTCGTGGCTGGCCGTGATCGACGTCTTGCCGCGCGCCTGGCTGGACGGCGCCTATGACTGGCTGGCCGTCAACCGCTATCGGCTGATGGGCAAGCGCTCGACCTGCATGCTGCCCACGCTCGAGCAGCGCGCCAGGTTCGTGCTTGAGCCGCCGACCGTATGAGCGTCGATCCGATGAAAGATGGCCCCAAGCGCATCGTCCTGGTGGGGGCCAGCGGCGTCTTCGGCCAGAGGCTGGCGGCGATGATCGCCCGCTGGCCCGACGTCGTCCTGGTGCTGGCGGCCCGCACCCTGGCGCCGCTGGAGACCCTGGCGGCCGACCTGGCCCGGACCAAACCCGCCGCGAAGATCGAGGTCGCCCGGCTGGACCGCCTGGACCCCAAGGGCCTGGCGGCGCTGGGCGCCTGGGCGGTGGTCGACGCCGCCGGGCCTTTCCAGGGGCAGGACCACGCCTTCCCGCGCGCCGTGCTGGCCGCCCGCGCCCACTATCTGGACCTGGCCGACGCCCGCGACTTCGTGGCCGGCTTCGAGGCCGCGCTCGACGGCGAGGCCCGCGCCGCCCGGCGCTGGGCGATCACCGGCGCCAGCTCGACCCCCGCCCTCAGCCATGCGGCCCTGGACCGGATGACCGACGGCTGGACCCGGATCGACCGGATCGAGGCGGCGATCTCGCCGGGCGCGCAAGCCCCGCGAGGCCTGTCGGTGATCCGCGCCATCCTGGCCTGGGCCGGCGGTCCTGTCCGGGTGTTCATGCGCGGCCACTGGACGATCCGCTCCGGCTGGAGCGACCCGCGCCGCACGCCCTTCCCAGGCGTGGGCCGGCGCTGGACCGGCCTGGCCGAGGTCCCCGACCTCGACCTGCTGCCCGCCCGCTTCCACGCCCGCCGCGACGCCGTCTTCCGGGCCGGGCTGGAGTTGCCGATCCTGCACCTGGGCCTGTGGGCGCTGAGCTGGCTTCGGCGGATCAGGCTGGTCTCCAC
>NZ_JBFTZS010000572.1:0-2490 GCF_056406675.1 Caulobacter sp. P1_B12_2
GTTCTTCCAGCGCGGCGGTGAAGTCGTACTCCACGTAGCGGCGGAAGAATTGCTCGAGGAACGCGGTGACCAGGCGGCCCTTGTCCTCGGGGACGAAGCGCTGCTTCTCCATCTTCACGTAGTCGCGGTCGCGCAGCACGGTCAGGACCGAGGCGTAGGTCGAGGGGCGGCCGATGCCCAGCTCTTCCATCTTCTTGACCAGGCTGGCTTCCGAATAGCGCGGGGGCGGCTCGGTGAAGTGCTGGTCGGCGCGGGCGTCCAGGACCTTGGCGGTCGCGCCTTCCTCGATCAACGGCAGGCGGGCGCTGTCCTCGTCGCTCTCGTCGTCGCGGCCTTCCTCGTAGACGGCCAGGTAGCCGGGGAACAGGATGACCTGACCCGTGGCGCGCATGCCGGTCTGGCCGTCCGCGCTCTCCAGGTCGACCGAGGTGCGCTCGATGCGGGCGCTCTCCATCTGCGAGGCGATCATCCGCTTCCAGATCAGCTCGTACAGACGGCCTAGGTCCGGCTCCAGGCGCAGCGAGCCGGGGTTGCGGCCCAGGCTGGTCGGGCGGATGGCTTCGTGGGCCTCCTGGGCGTTCTTGGCCTTGGCCTTGTAGTAGCGCGGGGTCTCGGGAACGTAGGACGCGCCGTAGACATTGCCGATCACGCTGCGCGCCTCGGCTATGCCCTCGGGTTCGACCGACACGCCGTCGGTCCGCATGTAGGTGATCAGACCGACGGTCTCGCCGCCGATGTCGATGCCTTCGTACAGCTTCTGAGCGGCCTGCATGGTGCGCTGAGCCGAGAAGCCCAGCTTGCGCGAGGCTTCCTGCTGCAGGGTCGAGGTGGTGAAGGGCGGGGCGGGCGAACGCTTGCCAGGCTTCTTCTCGACGGCGGCGACCTTGAAGACCGCCTTCTGCACCGCGGCCCGGGCGGCCAGGGCCGAAGTCTCGTTGCCCAGGTCGAACTTGGTGAGCTTTTTGTTCTCGTGCTTGACCAGGCGGGCCAGGAACGGTTCGGCGCCGGCCGTCACGTCGGCTTCGACGGTCCAGTATTCCTGGGTCTTGAAGCGCTCGATCTCAAGCTCGCGGTCGACGATCAGCCGCAGGCAGACCGACTGCACCCGGCCGGCCGAGCGGCTGCCGGGCAGCTTGCGCCACAGCACCGGCGACAGGGTGAAGCCGACCAGATAGTCCAGGGCGCGGCGGGCCAGGTAGGCCTCGACCAGCTCCATGTCGATGTCGCGCGGATGGGCCATCGCCTCAAGCACCGAGGCCTTGGTGATGGCGTTGAAGGTGACGCGCTGGACGGTCTTGTCCTTTACCGCCTTCTTCTTCTGCAGCACCTCCAGCACGTGCCAGCTGATGGCCTCCCCTTCGCGGTCGGGGTCGGTGGCCAGGATGACGCCGTCGGCGCCCTTCATGGCGTCGWCGATGTCGCCGATCCGCTTGGAGGCCTTGGCGTCGACTTCCCAATGCATGTTGAAGTCGTTGTCCGGCTCGACCGAACCGTCCTTCGACGGCAGGTCGCGGATGTGGCCGTACGAGGCGAGCACCGTGAAGCCGGGGCCGAGGTACTTATTGATGGTCTTGGCCTTGGCCGGGCTCTCGACGACGACGACGATCATTAGGACTCTGGACCTGGGGGAATGAGGTGCTCCCAAGGCGAACCCTGGAAGAAGCGCCGGAAAGTGGGGGTGTGGCCGGGGGTCTGTCAACGGCGGCTGTGGCGAACACCGCATTTGGATCGCGGCTCTCTCTTAAGAGAGAGGAATATTTGCGGCAGGTCAGGCGGTCCCGGCCTTGCGTGGGCGCCCGCCTTTGGCGCCGTTGGCGCGCGCGGCGGCGGCCTTGGCGGCGGAAGTTCTTTGTCCAGCGATCCGGGCCATGTGCGTCTTCGTGCCGAAGATGCCGGCGGCAAGGCCAGGGATCGACAGATCGACGTCCAGATTTTCCCAGTGCAGCCCGTAGCCGGCACCTTGAATCACGACTTGGGCCAATTCTTCATCGGTCGCCGCCTCGAGCCCTTGGCCCAGCCGCGCCGGAAACGCGAATGCCGACCCGCTGGTGAGCTCCACCACAATTCGACCTGTCGTTTGATCGTAGCGTGCGGAGGCGGCCCTAGGCTCGGTCAGGGCAAGTTTCTCGCCGAGCGCGGTGGCCGCATCGATTTCCGCGTCGGTCAGCTCAGCCATGGATCTCGTTCCATCTTGCGAGGAGTTCGTCACGCTGCTCTCTCACGATGGCCAGCGCTCGACGACCTTCCGCACGTTTCGTGCCCCTGTTCCAAACGAGCCTCGGAGCGTTACCAGGCCCTGAGAGTTCGATTTTTGTCTCGCCGTCACCGATCACGTGGACATGCGCCGGCGTATGATCGTCCACATAGATGACGACGCGCATTCCGGACGCGCGGTGAACGGTGACCCTTATCAAGATAACCTATCCGGATGGGTTTTAAACCCCTGCGACCATCCCGCCCGGCAGCAGCTCCGCCCGCTCGGCCAGGGCC
>NZ_JBFTZS010000573.1:0-2488 GCF_056406675.1 Caulobacter sp. P1_B12_2
CCTTCAAGGCGTGCGCCCTGATCTCGGGCCTGATCGAGCGCCGCCATCCGGGCCAGGAGAAGTCCGGCCGCCAGGTGACCTTCTCGACCGACCTGATCTATGACGTCCTGCGCCGCCACCAGCCCGACCACCTGCTGCTGCGCTGCGCCCGGGCCGACGCCGCGACCGGCTCCCTGGACGTGGCGCGGCTGGGCGACCTGCTGGTGCGGATCCAGGGCCGCATCCGCCATGCGGCGCTCGACCGCGTGTCACCGATCGCCGTGCCGATCATGCTGGAGATCGGCCGCGAGCGCGCGCCGGGCGACGCGGCCGGTGAAATGATCCTGGCCGAGGCCGAGGAAGACCTGATCGCCTCGGCGATGGCTTGATGAGAGTATCAGCAGCGTGACCAGTCTGGCGTTTCAAATCGGCGATTGCGGCGGCCTGCGGATCGAGATCGCGGGGACACGCGCCTTGCTGCGTCACTCGGGGGCCCTGTGGCTGGAGGCCGAGCGCACGATGGTGGTGGCCGATCTGCACTTCGAGAAGGGCAGCAGCTACGCCGCGCGCTTTGGCCAGATGCTGCCGCCCTACGACACGCGCGAGACCCTGGATCGGCTGGAGCGGGAACTGGCGTCGCTGGCGCCCGCCACCCTGGTCTTCCTGGGCGACAGCTTCCACGACGGGGCCGGCGAGGATCGGCTGCCGGCCGACGACCGGGCCCGCATCGCCGCCCTGGCCCTGGGCCGCCAGTTGGTCTGGGCGGTCGGCAATCACGACGAGGACGGGCCCCGCGCCCTGCCCGGCGACGTGGTCGACGAGGCCCAGATCGCCGGGCTGACGTTCCGCCACGAACCCCTGCACGGCGCACAGCCCGGCGAGGTGGCCGGCCACCTGCATCCGGCCGCCAAGGTGACCAGTGGCCGGGCCACGATCCGCCGGCGCTGCTTCGTCACCGACGGCGCCCGCCTGGTCCTGCCGGCCTTCGGGGCGTTCACCGGCGGGCTGAACATCATGGACCAGGCCTTCGCGCCGCTGTTCGGCGGACCGCCCCTGGCCGCCGCCCTGGGCCCTCGCCGGGTGCACGCGGTCGGCTGGAAGTCGCTGCGTCCGGACTGAGACGGATCACCCATCGCCCCCGGGCGTTTGATCCCCGGGACGTTGGAAGGAGATCCGTCATGCGACCGATCCTGATCGGCATCGGCGCCGCTTTGGCCCTATCGGCGGGGCCGATGACCGCCGCGGCCGGCGAAGCCCCGGTCAAGACCGTGGCCAAGCTCGACGCCAAGGACCCAAAATACGACACCGAGGCCTGCAAGGCCCTTCGAGCCAAGGCGATCGACTACGAGGAGCCGGGCTTACTCAAGAAGGCCGTCGGCATGGGCGGCAACGCCGTCGTGCCGTTCGCCGGCACCGTGGCCTCCGCCGCCCTGGGCATGCGGGACAACGGCAAGGAACAAAAGCTGAGCAAGCAGGTCGCGGCCGCGTGCGTGTCCGACCCGCTGAACGAGGAAACGCCGTTGATCAATGCGCCGAAAGCCGAGGCTGCCACGGCGGCCGTGGTCGGTGCGCCGAAGGCCCAGGCCCCATCCGTGGTCGTGATCAACGCGCCGGTGGCCGATGTCACCACGGCTGCGGTGGTGAACGCGACGGCGACCGAAACGGTGGCCATTACACAGTAGGTCTAGAGGTGAAGGGCCTGCTCCAGCGCGAAGGCCAGGGAGATGGCCGCGCCGGACGTAAGCAGGGTGCGCAGGCGCGGACGCCACGCAGGGCCGTCGTGGTTGGTCACGTCCCACAGCCATTGCAGGATGAAGACCAGCAGGAAGCCCGACAACTGCCAGGCCGGCTCGAACTTCAGGCCGCCCAGCAGCAGGCCGAAACCGGCCAGCGGGAACAGCAGGGACAGGCCCAGCGTCATCCAGCGCGGGCTGGAGCGCTCGATCTCGAGGCCGCAACGTACGCCGCCCAGATACGACATCATGGCGCTGGAATAGGCCAGCAGGCTGATCAGCGCGACCTGGCGCATGTCGATCGGGCCGTAGCAGAACAGGGCCGAGCAGATGACGAACGGGATCAGCGTGGCCAGACCGCAAACCCATACGGCCGGAGGTACCGGCACGCGATCTTGCATGTGATCGGCCGCTGCTGCTTCGAACGCCATGTCTACTCCTTCGGGCGCGAGCTCCGACGCGCGCCCTTCCCCCCGGAAGGGACTGACTATTACCGACGTCAGCCCTTAGGTCCACGGACGATATTTGACCACAGGACACAGCCTGTGGACGAGCTTAGGCAAGCGCTCACCCAAAAAGACTTTGAAAGCTTGGCCTTAGCCGCCGCAGCCGTCGTTCGGGCCTAGCGTGCCCAGGTCGACAGGCGGCTGAGGGTTTCGCTGTCCAGGGCGCCGGAGGTCTGCAGGTTCTGGTCGCGCTGGTAGGCGGCGATGGCCATCTGCAGGGCCGGCGAGGTGACGCCGTCCTGGGGACCTTGGTAGTAGCCCAGCTTGGAC
>NZ_JBFTZS010000574.1:0-2472 GCF_056406675.1 Caulobacter sp. P1_B12_2
CTCCTCTCCTGGGCGGCGGGCTGCTGGGCGCCRTTGACGACGCTCATCGTGGTTTGCGGGTTGATCCCGAAGACAAAGTAGCCGATCGCCGCCAGCACCACCGCGCCGATGCCGCCGCCGGCCAGGCCGACACCGCCGACGCCCATGCCGCGCCGATCCTCGATATTGCCCTCGCGGCGTCCACCACCCCATTGCATGCGATCGGTCTCCTGGTGTTGCTGTCCGATGTTTCCGAAATGGCGTCAGGACGCCGGCTTGATGGCCCGCAGGCGCGCGTTGCTGGCGGCCAGGGCTTGGTCGGTCAGCCGATCCATCCGCTCGATGTCGGCCGCCATGTCGCCGATCCCGGCCCCGCGCGGCGGCGTCGGCGGCAGCGACGGCCGCAGCGTCGGCTCGGTCGCCGGCGTCGCCGCCTGGTCCAGGGCGCGCAGGGTGAGTTGAGTGTTGTAGCGGCTCTGGGCGGCCGACAGTTCGCGCTGGGCGGCCAGGTTTTCCTGCCGGGCGATGTCCTGCTGCTGGAGGATCGCGTTGCGCTGGCGCAAGGCCCGCAGGTCGGTCTGGGCGAAGGCCGACGCGCCCAGGGTCAGGGCCGTCAGGCCCGCCGCCGCGATCATCGTCGAAACTCGTGTCATGCCTTTTGGGGCTCCGATTCCAGGACCCCAAACCTGACGCCTTCCAGGCGTCGCGTTCAGGGCCGCTTGACGGTGAAACGCGTGAGTTCGTTTTTGGGGGCATCCCATTCGGGATCCAGTTCGGCGGCCTTGGTGAAGTCGCGATAGGCCGCCGTCACGTCGCCGAGGTTCTCGTGGGCGATGGCGCGGTTGAAATAGGCCTTCTGCGGATCCTTCACGCCCAGGGCCAGGCCCTGGTCGATCTGGACCAGCCCCTCACCGTAGCGGCTGGACCCGACATAGGCCGCGCCGCGGTTGACATAGGCCTCGCCCAGATTGGGATCGATCTTCGAGGCGGCGTCGAAGTCGCTGACCGCCCCGTCGAAATTGCGCTGGCGCATCTGCAGCACGCCGCGATTGACGTAGGTGCGGGCGCGGTCGCGAAAGCCGAGGGTCTCGGTCTCGAGGGCCAGGGTGCAGCGGGTGATCGAGGCGTTGTCCGAACGACCGTCGATCGCGGCCTCGGCGCATTCCTTCGCCACGCCGCCGCCGATGATCAGGGTCGAGGCGCCCGCCGGCGCGGCGCAAAGCAGGGCCGCCGCGAGGCCGGTCGCCCAGGAAATGGTCTTGATCGAAGCCATGACGTCCTCCCAACACCGCGCGGCCTTCCTTGGCGAGGCGCGCGCCCCCTTTCGAGAAGAGATCGGGAACAGTCGCGCGAAGAACGCGCCGGGTCGTGCTTTTCTGAGCGCCAGCATAGCACGACGGCGCCCGAGCCTGTAGGGAATCGGCGAACGCTCGCTCCCCGCCCTGAAGGACGCTCGATGCACCTGGCCCGCTTCCCTCGCGCCCGTTTCGCCCACCTGCCCACGCCGCTGGAGCCCCTGCCCCGCCTGGGCGCGGAGCTCGGGCTCGACCTGTGGGTCAAGCGCGACGACTGCACCGGCCTGGCCGGCGGCGGCAACAAGACCCGCAAGCTGGAATTCTTGCTGGGCGAGGCCTTGGCGCAAGGGTCGGACACCCTGGTGACGCAAGGCGCGGTTCAGTCCAACCACGTGCGCCAGACCATCGCCGCCGGCGCGCGCTTCGGCCTCAAGAGCGAGATCATCCTGGAGGAGCGCACGGGCTCGAAGGCCCGCGACTATGTCGGCAACGGCAACGTGTTGCTGGACCGGCTGATGGGCGCCGCGATCCGCTTCGTGCCGGGCGGGACCGACATGATCGCCGAGCTCGAGGCCTCGGCCGAGGCGGTGCGTCAACGCGGCGGCAAGCCCTATGTCATCCCCGGCGGCGGCTCGAACACCGTCGGCGCCCTGGGCTATGTCGACTGCGCCCGCGAGCTGGTCGTGCAGGCCGACGAGCGCGACCTGAAGATCGACCGCCTGGTCACCGCCACCGGCAGCGCCGGCACCCATGCGGGGCTCGTCGCGGGCTTCGCGGCGCTCAGCGTCGACATCCCGATCCTCGGCTTCGGCGTGCGCGCGCCCAAGGCCAAGCAAGAGGAGAACGTCTTCAACCTGGCCGTCGCCACGGCCGAGATGGTCGGCGCGGCCGGACGGGTGACGCGCGAGATGGTCGTGGCCGACTGCGACTATGTCGGCGCGGGCTACGGCCTGGTCGACCAGGGCGTGATCGACGCCCTGACCCTGGCGGCCCGCACCGAGGGCCTGCTGCTGGATCCGGTCTATTCGGGCAAGGCGATGAAGGGCCTGATCGACCAGGCCCGCAAGGGCGCGTTCAAGGGCCAGCGGGTGGTGTTCCTGCACACCGGCGGGGCGCAGGGGCTGTTCGGGTATCAGAGCGAGTTGGAAGCCCATCTTTCTTGAGCCCYCCCCCTTGATGGGGGAGGGTTGGGTGGGGG
>NZ_JBFTZS010000575.1:0-2454 GCF_056406675.1 Caulobacter sp. P1_B12_2
ATGATGCTGGACGCCGGCCAGGACGTCAAAGCCCTGCCCCAGCCCCAGAGCCAGGTCTGCGCCGCCCTGTCCCGCTGCGTCGAGACTCGCTATCCCACGGCCCGCCACGCCCTGCACCTGGAGACAGATTCGGTCCGCGCGCCCTGGCTAAAAGCGGTCAGCGAAACCCTTCGACCTCGCGTCGCCTCTCCACCCGCGCCCCCTTGAACCACAAGGGATCGAGCGCATTTTAGAAGGAGCGGTGCGCTTCCGCGCACGTAACGGGTGTTTGCAAAGCGACACACCGTCGCTAGGGTCCCGCTTCAATTAGACGAGGGCGCAACGTCGCGCTTCCGGGAGGTTTCGCCGGCATGCCGGTAGTTTTCAATGCGCAGGAAGGCCAGAAGGCCCTCTTCGACGCCCTGCTTGACGCCCGTGACAAGTACGGCGCGAAGAAGCCGATCCTCGAGGACCAGGATCGCAATCCGCTCAGCTACACCGACCTGGTGCGGGCGAGCTTCGCGCTCGGCCGCAAGATCGCGGCGATGACCAAGCCGGGCGAGCATGTCGGCGTGCTGCTGCCGTCCGGTTCGGGCGCTGTGGTGACGTTCTTTGCCCTGCACGCCTTCGGCCGCGTGCCGACCATGCTCAACTTCACGGCCGGCCTGCGCAACCTGCGCGCCGCCTGTGAGCTGGCGGGGGTCAAGCGCGTGCTGACCGCCCACAAGTTCATCGAACTGGGCAAGCTGCACGACATCGTCGACGCGCTCGAGGCCAAGGCGACGATCACTTATCTGGAAGATGTGCGCGGCACGATCGGCATCGGCGACAAGCTGTTCGCCGCCGTGGCCGGCGCCTTCCCTCGCCGCCTTCGCGCCCCCGCCAAGCCGTCGGACCCGGGCGTGGTGCTGTTCACCTCGGGCAGCTTCGGCGCGCCGCGCGGCGTGGTGCTGAGCCAGGCCAACCTGGTGTCGAACGCGATGCAGATCGCCACCCATATCGAGCTGGATCCGGCCTGGGTGTTTTTCAATCCGCTGCCGGTGTTCCACTGCTTCGGCCTGACGGGCGGCGTGATCCTGCCGCTGCTGACCGGCATGAAGGCCTTCCAGTATCCTTCGCCTCTGCACATCAAGCAGATTCCGTCCTTGGTGAAGGACACCGGTGCTTCGGTGCTGCTGGCCACCGACACCTTTGTGAATCAGTACGCTCGGTCTTCGGAGAGCGATGAGCTCTCTGGCCTGAAGTTCATCGTCTGCGGCGCTGAAAAGGTTCGGGAAGAGACCCATAATCTCATCAATGAAAAGTTCGGCAATGTGCCGGTTCTCGAAGGCTACGGCGCGACGGAGGCCTCGCCGGTCATCGCGGTCAACAAGCCCGGTGACAACCGGCGCGGCACGGTCGGCGGTCTGCTGCCGGGCCAGGACTGGAAGATCGAGCCCGTCGAGGGCATCGCCGGCGGCGGCCGCCTGCTGGTGCGCGGTCCCAACATCATGTCGGGTTATCTGCGCGAAGACGGCGGCGTCGATGCCCCCGAGGGCGGTTGGCACGACACCGGCGATGTCGTCACCGTCACTGACGACCTGTGGATCACCATCAAGGGCCGGGTGAAGCGCTTCGCCAAGATCGGCGGCGAGATGGTCTCCCTGACCGCCGCTGAAGACCTGGCCAGCGCCGTGTGGCCCGACGGCCGTCACGCCGTGATCTCGATGCCCGACAAGAAGAAGGGCGAAAAGCTGGTCCTGGTCACCGACCGGCAGGACGCAGCTGTCACCTCGCTGGTCGCCCACGCCCAGAGCATCGGGGCGCCGGAACTGGCCGTGCCGCGCAAGATCCTCAAGGTCATGCAGGTGCCCGTCCTGGGCAGCGGCAAGACCGACTATGTCGCCATCCAGCGGATGGCCGACCAGGACGCCAAGGCCGCATGATCGTGACGGGACATGCGCTGGCGCATGCCCCGACCGTTCTTGCGGTCTGACCTTCAGTACAGTGCGCGTTCCGGGCGACGCCTTTGCTCGTCGCCCGTTGTCGGACAACACCAGAGGGGAACATCGAGATGGAACGACTGAACGTATGGGCGCCGCGCGTGCTCAGCCTGCTGCGGATCGTCGCCGCCCTGCTCTTCATGGAGCACGGCCTGATGAAGATCTTCCACTTCCCGGGTCCCCAGCCCGGCGCGCCTGACCCGCTGCCGACCCTGCTGCTGGCCGCGGCCTGGCTGGAGATCGTGGGCGGCGGCTTGCTGGTGCTGGGCCTGTTCACACGCCCCGTGGCGTTCGTCCTGTCGGGCCAGATGGCCGTGGCCTATTTCCTGGCCCACGCCTCGCAGGGCTTCTGGCCGGGGCTGAACGGCGGCGAGGCCGCGATCCTGTTCAGTTTCGTCTTCCTGTACCTGGTGTTCGCCGGTCCTGGCGAATGGAGCGTAGACGCGCAGTTGCGCAAGCGGCCGTAGCCGTACTTTCCAGGCCAAACAAAAAG
>NZ_JBFTZS010000576.1:0-2444 GCF_056406675.1 Caulobacter sp. P1_B12_2
GGCGTCTGCACCTCGATCAGCACCTCGGGGCGGTCGGAGATCGGGAAGAACTGCTGCTTGACCATGCYCATCATCAGGAAGGCCACGACCAGCGCCGCCACGACACCCAGCACCACCTTCAGGCGGTTGCCCACCGTCCAGGCGATCAACGCGCGGAAGCGGCGATAGCGGGGCGTGTCGTAGATGGCCGCGTGACCGCCCTCGACCGGCTGGATGTTCGGCAGCAGCTTGACGCCCAGATAGGGCGTGAAGATCACCGCCACGAACCACGAGGCGATCAGGGCGAAGGCCACGACCCAGAAGATGTTGCCGGCATATTCGCCCGCGCTGGACTTGGCGAAGCCCACCGGCATCAGGCCGATGATCGTCACCAGGGTGCCGGCCGCCATCGGCGCGGCGGTGTGGCCCCAGGCGTAGGTGGCCGCGGCGATCCGGTCGCGACCTTCCTCCATCTTCACGACGATGGTCTCGATGATGATGATGGCGTCGTCGACCAGCAGGCCCAGCGACAGGATCAGCGCCCCGAGGGTGATGCGGTCGAAGTCGCGGCCGGTGGCCAGCATGACCACGAACACCACGGCCAGGGTCAAGGGCACGGCCAGGGCCACGACGATGCCGACGCGGAAGCCCAGGCTGGCCAGGCTGACGGCGATCACCACGGCCAGGGCCACGAAGAACTTCAGCATGAATTCGTCATAGGCCTCGGCGATGTTGACCGCCTGGTCGGTGACCTTGGTGAAGGTCAGGCCCAGGGGCAGTTCCGAAGCCAGGGCCTTGGCCTCCTTGTCGAGGTCCTTGCCCAGTTGCAGGCCGTTGTAGCGCTCCTTCATAACCACCCCGAGCTCCAGGGCGGGCTCGYCGTCGCTGCGGATCAGGAAGGTCGCCGGGTCTTCGTAGCCGCGCTTGACGTCGGCGATGTCGGACAACTGCAGGATCTTGCCGCCGACCACGATCGGCGTGGCCTTGATCTTCTCAAGATCGTCCAGCGCCCCGTCCAGGCGCACCTGGACCTGCGGGCCGTTCGTCTCGATCGACCCCGCCGGGGTGACCAGGTTGCGGTTGTTCAGGGCGGCGAAGATGTCGCGCGGGCTGACGCCCAGATTGGACAGCCGGGCCTGCGAGAACTCCACGAAGATGCGCTCGGGGCGTTCGCCGATGATGTTGACCTTCTTGACGCCCGGCACGTGCAGCAGGCGCTGGCGCAGGGTTTCGGCCTCGCGGACCAACTGGCGGTGCGGCTCGCCCTTGGCCTTCAGCGCATAGAGCGCGAAGGTCACGTCGCCGTACTCGTCGTTGACGAACGGACCCAGTACGCCCTGGGGCAGGTTGGCGGCTTCGTCGTCCAACTTTTTGCGGGCCTGGTAGAACTGCTCCTGCACTTCCTTGGGCGGGATCGGATCCTTCAGGGTGAGGGTGGTGAAGGCCAGGCCCGGACGGGTGAAGGTCTCGGAGCGGTCGTACCACTTCAGTTCTTGCAGCCGCTTTTCCAGCGGCTCGGCGACCTGGTCCTGCATCTCCTGGGCGGTGGCGCCCGGCCAGGCGGTGACCACGGTCATCACCTTGATGGTGAAGCTGGGATCCTCGGCGCGACCCAGCTTGAAGAAGGCGAAGGTCCCGGCCACCACGATGGCGACGATCAGGAACAGGGTGACGGCGCGTTCGCGCACCGCCAGGGCGGAGAGGTTGAAGCTCATTGCCCGGCCCCCACGCTGACGCGTTGGCCCTGGTGCAGCATGTGGGAGCCCAGCGCCACGAAGCGGTCGCCGGCGGTCAGGCCTTGCGAGACCGTGGCGGTCTCTTCGCCGATGGCGACGACGCTCACGGCGCGCCAGGTGACGGTCGAGGTCTTCGGATCGACGACCCAGACGCCTGGGCCCTTGCCGGCGTCGTGGATCGCGCCCAGCGGCACGGCGCGTCCGGCCGTCTTGCCGGAGCCCGGGAGTGCGCGAGGAAGAGAGATGGTGACCGTCGCACCCAGCGGCGCCGACGCCAGCGCGCCGTCCAGGACATAGCGCGCCTCGAAGGTGCGGGTCCGGAGATCTGCCGCGTCGGAGAGCTGGCGCAGGCGGGCTGGGTTGGCGGCGTCGCTTCCGAACACCGAGGCGGTCGCCGTCGAGCCGACGCCGGGACGTAGGGTCTCGGGCAGGGCGATCGTGGCCTCGCGTGGGCCGGCGTGGGCCAGGCGCACGACCGTCTGACCGGCGGCGACCACCTGTCCGGGCTCGCCCTGCGTCTCGACCACCACCCCGTCAGCGTCGGCGACCAGCACCGCGTAGCCGGCCGCGTTGCGCGACACCCGGGCCTGGGCCTCGGCGGCCTGCAGTTGGGCCCGAGCGGCGAGAGCGGCGGCCTTGATCTGGTCGTAGGTCGAGCCTGACACCGCGCCGGCCGCGACCAGGTCGCGATAGCGGGCTTCGTCGGCCTCGGCCTGGACAGCCCGGGCC
>NZ_JBFTZS010000577.1:0-2436 GCF_056406675.1 Caulobacter sp. P1_B12_2
CCAGACTCACGCGGACCAGATCGCCGACAGAGCTTCCCGCTCGATCGCCCCCCGCCGCCGCATCGGTCGCTGGCCATGCGCCCTTTCCCCGCGTCGAGGTGAGATCAGGATACGCGCGGCCGGAAAGGGTGAGGGGCTTAAAGTTTTAGGGCAGCGATTTCAGAGCGCTAGCGCGAAATAGCGTGAGCCCGGGGACGCGCTCTCACACGAAACGCCCTGCAAACCTGCGGACGCACTGCCGTGAGAGCATGCCCCCGGCATGCCCCCTGCCTCAATGCAGCTTCAGCCGGCCCGCCACCCGCTGCTGCAACAGCCGCGCCAGGGCCAGGACGATGGTCTTGGGCGTGCCCATGATCGCCCGGTGATGGTCCAGGTGCAGCGAGATGTAGGCCCACTTGGCGATCAGGCCCTCGACGAAGAAGTTCGGGCCGCCCAGGCCGCCCATCAGGGCGCCGACGCCCTTGTTCTCTCCCAGCGACACCAGCGAACCGAAGTCGTGATAGACGAACGGCCCCTCGACCCGGCGCTGGCCCAGGCGGGCGATCAGCACCTTGGCCAGGTAGCTGGCCTGCTGGTGGGCGGCCTGGGCGCGAGCCGGAATGATGCGGCCTTCCGCCTTGCCGTCCGGATCGGATCCCCGATAGGGCCAGGGACAGGCGGCGCAGTCGCCCAGGGCCCAGACGTCGGGCGCCGAGGTCTCCAGCCGCGCATTGACCACGAACTGGTTGGTCTTGTTGGTCGCCAGCCCATAGCCGGTGTTGGTCGGCGCGGCCTTGACCCCGGCGGCCCAGACGATCAGGTCGGCCGGAATGTCGCCCTGGCTGGTCTCCAGCCGCTCGGCGTGGACAGCCAACACCTTGGCGCCGGTGTGGACCCGCACGCCCTTGCGCTCCAAGGCCACGGTGGCCTGGTCGGAGATCTTCTCGGGCAGGCCGCCCAGGATGCGTGGCGCGGCCTCGACGATGGCGATGTCCAGGCGGAAGCGCTGCTCGCTGCCAAGGCTGCCCAGCAGTTCGCGATGGGCCTCGATCAGCTCGGCCGACAGCTCGACGCCGGTGGCTCCGCCGCCGACGATCGCCACGCTCATGGCCTTTTCGGTCGAGAACGAGGCCTTCATGAAGGCCGCCAGCAGGCGGGTGTGGAAGATCTCGGCGTCCTCGGTGCGCTCCAGCAGGTGGGCTTGGTCCGCGCCGGGGGTGCCGAACAGGTTGCTGCCGCTGCCGATCGCCAGCACGCCCCAGCTGAAGGTGACGCCGCGTTCCGGCACCAGCACCTTGCCGCCTTCAGCCAAGATGGGCTTGAGGCTCAAGCGCTTGGCGACCGGATCGAAGGTGTCGAGATCACCGACCAGGAAGCTGAAATGGTTGGCCCGGCCCAGGATCGAATAGGAGAGCCCCTCCTGGTGGGTGTCCAGCGTACCGGCGGCCACCTCGTGCAGGGTCGGCTTCCAGATGTGGAAGCTGGAGCGGTCGATCAGCAGGACGCGCTCCTTGCCGGCCTTGCGTCCCAGCTTTCGCCCCAGCCGCGCCGCCAGCTCCAGTCCGCCAGCCCCGCCGCCGACGATAACGATGTCGTAGTGCATGCCCGCCATCCAGAAATTCCTCAGATGGTGAATATATAGGAGGTTCGTCGAACGATGTCAGGCTTAGGTTGAGCGTCCGCGAGACGCCGGACCGGTCATTGACCCAGGCCAAGCGCCGCCCTTGCCGAGGACGGCGGCGCGTAGGGTTCGATGTCGAGGATTTCGCGGTCGGGGAAGAGCGAGACGCAGACCGTCGTCGTCGCTTGGGCGTCTCGTTCCTGAAAGGTCCGGAACGGCCGTAGGGTCTGGTTCACCGTCATTCTCCCAGAACGTTGTTCAGTGGAGAATGACGGTGAGTTGTCCAGGATCGCAAGTCTTGATGGTACCGGTAACCGGAACTACGGGATCGGCGTCATTTCCAGACGCTTGTCTAGGTAGTCGCCGACGCTCTTCTCGACCGACGGCAGGTGCTCGGCCCAGAAGTGGGTGGCCTTGTCGACGACTTCGTAGTCGATGACGATGCCCTTCTGGGTGCGCAGCTTGGAGACCACGCGCTCGACTTCTACCGGCGGCACGACGGTGTCGGCCGCGCCGGTCAGGATCAGGCCCGAGGCCGGGCAGGGGGCCAGGAAGCTGAAGTCGTACATGTTGGTCGGCGGCGACACCGAGATGAAGCCGTCGGTTTCCGGACGGCGCATCAGCAGTTGCATGCCGATATAGGCGCCGAAGCTGTAGCCCGCGACCCAGGTCTGGGCGGCGGCCGGGTTGTTGGACTGCAGCCAGTCCAGCGCCGTGGCCGCGTCGGCCAACTCGCCGATGCCGGCGTCGAACTCGCCCTGGCTGCGGCCCACGCCGCGGAAATTGAAGCGCAAGGTCGCGAAACCGCGCTTCATGAACAGGTGGTACAGCTGCAC
>NZ_JBFTZS010000578.1:0-2435 GCF_056406675.1 Caulobacter sp. P1_B12_2
CCCTCCCACGACTTCGTCGCGGGCCCCTCCCTCTCCCCTCCGGGAGAGGGTTCAAAAAAAAGGGCCCTCCAGACAGCAACAAGCCCGCCTGCCGGGGGAGCAGACGGGCTTGCCGTACTGGGGCCTGACGCTAAGCGGCCCGTCTGGTTACGCCCGGTAGACGTAGGCGCTCGAAACATAGCCGACGCCGACGCCGTCCTGGCCGACCAGGATCCACTTGCCGTCGCCGGTGCGGCCCAGGGCCTGGAAGGTCTCGCCGGCCCGGACCGAGCCGACCGCCTCGCCACGGGTGGTGGCGGCCGAGCGCAGGTTCAGGTTCGAGCGGGCGACGTACTTGCCCTTGATCTTGGTCATCGGCGAGGCCTCGACCGCGTTGGACACCCGGATGCCGTTGCTGGTGTAGACGCCGCCGGCATTGTTGGCGGCGCGGCTCTTCTGCATCTGGCAGCCGGCGTAAGAGCCGGCGCCCGCGCCGACCACGGCGCCGATGGCGGTGCCCGTGCCCCGGTCGTTCTTGGCCAGCTTGTTGCCGGCGACGGCGCCCAGCAGGCCGCCGATCACGGCGCCGGCTTCCTGCTTGCTGCCCGAGGCGTTGCAGCCGATGACGCCGCCCAGCTTCTGCGACATGGCGCTGGCGGTGGTGGGGGCGGCGGTCATGGTCAGGGCGGTGGCGGTCATGGCCAGGCCCAGGGTCATCGTCTTGGTGAAGGTCTTGATGGTCATGGTCGTTGTCCCTTGGAATGTTTGGGAGCCATCGGCCCCGTGAGACACACCATGCCAAGGTGAAGCTGAACGGCGTCGACAGCGTCGCCGACAGATTCCGTTCATGTGGATTTTTATCGCGCGACCCGCGTCCCACCGTCGGATCGCGCGATGCGGGCGTCGGCCTTCATTGCTATTGACGATTGTAACGACGCGGCTGTTACTACCCTCGCGCGCGCCGCCAGAGCGCCGCACATCAGGGAGGCGCAGATGCGCGATATGGCTTTGAGGGCGGCCGCCGCGGTGCTGGTGCTGGCCGCCGGGGCGTGCGACGCCGGCAAGAAGGCGCAGACGGAGGGCCAGACCGGTCCGCAAGCGGCGGGCGTCGTCACGCCCGTGCCCCTCCCGGACAGTCCGAACTTCCCGGTGCCGGCCGCCACGATCAACGGCTGGATCGCCAACAGCGACACCGCCGCCATCCGGGCCCACGCCTGGAGCCTGTGGCAGGGCATGAGCGCGCCGTCGGGTCAGAAATTCAACGACCAGGAACTGCCGATCTGGGAAACCTGGGCCGGCCCCAACGACGTCTTCCCCACGGCCCTGACCGCGGTCGCCGCCGGAACCAACGGCGTCACGCTGGAGGCGCGCCTGGCCAAGCCGCGCGCGATCCGCACCTTCGCCCCGCCGGTGCAGTTCCACCATTTCAAGGGCGCCAAGCTGGGCGCCACGGCGACGTTCGGCAATTCCGACGTCACCGCCGACAACAAGTTCAACCCGCAGGCCGCGACCTTCATCGACGCGCCGCAGCCCGGGCCGGGCGGCGGGACCTACGCCTACAACACCCAGGCCGGCCTCAATAAGCTGAACGCCTCGTGGCCGGCGGGGACCACGCCGCAGAACCGGGGGATCAACGACTTCCCGATCCGGGCGATCGAGACCAAGCCGGTGTTCGGCACGGTCAAGGCCGCCGGCCTGACGATCCAGCCGCTGTGGCAGGGGCCGTCGGCCTCGACCAATCCGACCAATCCCACGGTGAACACCTGGACCAGCTGCATCCTGATCGCGCCGACCGGGACGGGTCCGATCCGTCCCGCGACCCCGGCCGAGATCGCCAGCGTCAGCACCACGGGCACGGCCTGCAAGACCTTCCAGTGGGCGCCGCTCAGCACCTTCTACGCGGTGCGCCTGACCGCCGACGAAGCCAAGAGCTTCGCGGCCGCCACCGGCAAGATGGTGGTCGAGGGCGACTACGCCGTGCTGCTGGCCATGCACGTCAACACCAAGGAGATCCCGTTCTGGACCTGGCAGACCTTCTGGTGGCAGCCGGGGGCGGACACGCCCAACAACTTCCCGGGCAACAAGCAGGGCCAGCCGTCCGGCCTGACCGCGCCGTGGACCAACTACGCCGCCTGCACCGCCTACGACCAGACGACCACGCCGGGCGGCGCGACCATGACCGTCTGCTTCAACCCCTATCTGGAGACCGATCCGGGCATTCCGGCCGGCATCACCTCCAACTGCATGAGCTGCCACGGCGTGGCCCTGGTCGGCCCGAACCCGAACTATCCGGCGGATTACAAGAAGCCGATCGCCTTCTTCACCGACCCGACCTACTTCGACACCCAGTCCACCCACACCGACTTCTCGTGGGCGGTGGCGTCGTCCCCGTAGGTAAGGTGGGACGCCCCCTCCGTCCGCTTCGCGGCCTCCTCCCCCGTTTCACGGGGGAGGAG
>NZ_JBFTZS010000579.1:0-3204 GCF_056406675.1 Caulobacter sp. P1_B12_2
GCCCAAGGCCGCAAAGGCGCGCAAGGCTCCGGCCGAGGCGGGTCCGAAGGCTGCCGCCCCGAAGCTTGGCGCCGCGAAGCCGCCTGCCTCGAAGGCCCCCGCCGCCAAGGTCGAGACCGCGCCCAAGCCGCGTGCGGCGGCCCGGCCGAAGCCCCGCCCGGACGACGTCGAGGCCCCGGTCGCGCCGATCGTCGAAACGCCCCTTCAAGCCGCGCCGAAGACCGCCGCGCGCCGCAAGGCCGCCGAGCAACCCGCGCCCGTCGCGCCGCCTGCGCCCGAAGCGCCCGCCCGCGAACCGATCACCATCTGGGCCATCTCGGACGGCCGGGCGGGCATCGAGGCCCAGGCCGTGGGCCTGGCGGAGGCCGTGGCGCGCCAGGTCCCGGCCAAGATCGTCGTCAAGCGCGTGGGCTGGAGCGGCCGGACCGGCCGCCTGCCGTGGTGGGCCAACTGGCTGCCCCGACGCTGGCTGACGCCCGAGAGCGGCATCGAGGCCCCGTGGCCGGACCTGTGGATCGCCGCCGGCCGCGCCACCCTGCCCCTGTCGATCCGCGCCCGCCGCTGGTCGGCCGGCAAGACCTATGTCGTGCAGATCCAGGACCCACGCGTCCCGGCCAACATGTTCGACCTGGTGATCCCGCCCAAGCACGACCGGCTGACGGGCGACAACATCCTGCCGATCACCGGCTCGCCGCACCGGGTGACCAGCCAGCGGCTGGACAGCGAGTACGCGAAGTTCAAGGACCGGATCGACGCCTTGCCGCGCCCGCGCGTGGCGGTGCTGCTGGGCGGCAAGTCCAGGGCCTTCGACCTGTCGGCCCTGCGGGCCGCCGAGATGGCCCACCAGATCCAGCTGCCGCTGGAGCAGGAGGGCGGCAGCCTGCTGATGACCTTCTCGCGGCGTACGCCCGACCAGGCCAAGGCTCTGCTGACGGCCCGCCTGCGCCACCTCCCGGGCATGATCTGGGACGGCCAGGGCGCCAATCCCTATTTCGCCTTCCTGTCGGCGGCCGACTACATCCTGGTCACCGAGGACTCCACCAACATGGCCACCGAGGCGGCCTCGACGGGCAAGCCGGTGTTCATCCTCAAGATGGACGGGACGAGCCTGAAGTTCCGCCTGTTCCACCAGGAGCTGGAGGGCATGGGCGCGGCGCGGCCCTATGGCGGCGCCTTCCACGGCTGGACCTACGAACCGGTCGACGAGACCGGTCGCGCGGCGGCCGAGGTGGTGGCGCGGATGGACGCGCGGGGCGGGGCGGCAAGCGCTTAAGGCGAGCTCCAACGCCGCTTGCTCGGGACAGTTGTTCTTGTTATGTTCGCGACATGACGGAACCCGCCACTTCAACGCCGCGGCCAGGCAAGGCCGCCCGCAACGAAATGAGAAAGGCCTTGGCGACCACGGGCAACGCCCTGTCGATCGCCATGTTGGTGACGGTTTATCTGCAGCCCATGTCGTCCGGTCGAGCCGTCGGGCTCGCCGGCGCCTCGGCGGTCGCCGCCTTCATTGCCTTGCAGGTCGCCGCCCACTATGTTTTGCGCAAGATGGAGGACTGAGCATGGATCCGATCTCCATACCGCTGACCTTCTTGCTGGCCGGCGCCTTGGCCTATGGCGTCTACTGGGCTTTCAGCAAGTTCGACCGCCGCTGATCCTCGCTGTTCTCCAGGCCCGCATGGGTTCCGAACGCCTGCCGGGGCGGCCGTCCATGCCGCTGGCCCGGGCGCCGCTGGTCGTCCGCCAGATCGAGCGGATGGCGCGGGCGCGGCGCATCGACGACATCGTGGTCTCGACCACCACCGACCCCGCCGACGACGCCCTGGAAGCCGTGGTCCGGCACGAGGCGATCGCCGTCCATCGCGGCCCGCCCCAGGACGAGCTAGCCCGCCTGGCCGGGGCCTTGGACGCCTATCCCGCCGACCACGTGGTGCGGATTGGCGACGACAGCCCCCTGATCGACCCCGACCTGATCGACGCGACCATCGACCTGCACCTGTCGGAACACGCCGACCACACCACCAACCGCTCGCCCGGCGCGGCCTGGCCCGCCGGCCAGGGGGTGGAGGTGATCACCGCCGACGGCCTGCGCCGGCTGGCCGCCGAGAGCGCGGCGCTGCGGCTGCGGGGCGACGCGCCCGAGACGCCGCCGGCCCCGACCCGCTGGTCGTCCCTGGCCCTGCTCGCCCAGCCCGACCAGGGCGACGTGCGCTGGGCCGTCGAGAGCCCGGCCGACTACGCCTTCGTGGCGGCGGTCTATGACGCGCTGTATCCGGTGAACCGCGCCTTCACCTCGGCCGACGTGCGGGCGCTTCTGGCGCTGCGGTCCGACCTGGCGACGTTCGGAGGCGTAAGGCGGCTGTGAGGGCCTTGGTCATCGATCCCCACCCCCATTTTCAGCCGTCATTCCCGCCCTTGTGGCGGGGGAATGACGATCTTGAAGAGAACCTGACTGTGCCCCCCTCCCCCCGCATCCTGTTCCTCGCCGACGCTGGTCCCCGCGTGGGCGGCGGACACGTCATGCGCAGCCTGACCTTGGCCCGGGCCCTGGAAGCGGCGGGCGCGACCTGCGCGTTCGTCGCCCCGCCCACCGTGGCGGCGGTGCTGGACGCGTTCGGGCCGGACATGGCGCGGGTCGAGACCGGCGAGGTCGAGACGGCGCAACTGGTCGAGGCCGCCGCCAATGCGGTCCAGGATTTCGACGCCGTTGTCATCGACCACTACGGCCTCTCGGCGCCCGACCATCGGCGGATCGCCGCCGGCCGCCCCACCCTGGTCATCGACGACCTGGCCGACCGCCCCCTGGCCGCCGACCTGATCCTCGACTCCGGTCCGGCCCGCCAGGCGGCCGACTATGACGGCCTGGTCCCGGCGCACGCCGAGCGGCTGCTGGGTCCCAACCATGCCCCCGTCCGCCCCGCCTTCGCCGCCCTGCGCAAGGACGCCCTGGTCCGCCGGGCCGACGCCCCGCCGGTGCGGCGGATCCTGGTCTCGCTGGGCCTGACCGACGTGGGCGGGATCACCGGCCGGGTCGTGGACCTGGCGCTGCCCCTCCTGAAGCAAGGGGGAAGTGGCGAGGCCGTGCTGGACGTGGTCCTCGGCTCCGGCGCGCCCAGCCTGCCGCGCCTGCGCGACCTGGCCAGGACCGAGCCGCGCCTGGCGCTGCACGTCGACAGCCAGGACATGCCGCGCCTGACCCTCCAGGCC
>NZ_JBFTZS010000580.1:0-2408 GCF_056406675.1 Caulobacter sp. P1_B12_2
ATGTGCATGTGCGTGGTGTTCAGCCAGACGAAGAACGGCGTGTCGTCCTTGGTGGCGTCCTTGATGAAGCGGCTGGCTTCCTCGACGAATTCGTCGTCGCAGGTCTCCATCCGCTCCTTGGTCAGCTGGCCCCTTTCCTCGATCTTCTGCTTGCCGACCCGTCCCCAGCGCTCGTGGGTGGTGGGGTCGTCGACGTCCGTCGCCCAGGAATGGACGATGTCGCGCGGGCCGTTGGTCTTCTTGAAATTCGGGAAGTCCTTGTCCGGATAGTAGTCGTACATCTCCGGCTCTTCCTGGGCGTTCAGGTGGTAGAGGTTGCCGAAGAACTCGTCGAAGCCGTGATTGGTCGGCAGCATGTGGTTCAGGTCGCCCAGGTGGTTCTTGCCGAACTGGCCGGTGGCGTAGCCCTGCTCCTTCAGGAGCGCGGCGATGGTCACCAGCTTGTCGTTCATGCCCACGGGCGCGGCCGGGGCGCCGACCTTCGACAGGCCGGTCCGCAGCACGCTCTGGCCGGTGATGAATGACGAGCGCCCGGCGGTGCAGGACTGCTCGCCGTAGCTGTCGGTGAACATCATGCCTTCGCGGGCGATGCGGTCGATGTTGGGCGTCTGGTAGCCCATCAGGCCATGCGAATAGCAGCTGAGGTTGCTGATGCCGATGTCGTCGCCCCAGATGACGAGGATATTGGGTTTTCCTTTGGGCATGACGGTGCTCCGCGGTCGCGCCCCACGACACGGGGCGACGAAAGATCATCATGCCGCCGGAACGGGGAATATCGACCGGACTACCCGCCGCCGCCCGGAGTTCACCCTAGGCGTGCGGCCGCATTTCACGGAGCCTTTCAGGGCTTGGTGACGAACACCGTCTTCCAGTCGCTCTTCATGCTGACGACCGTCCAGCCGCGCGCGACGGCCTCGTCCAGGGCCTTGTCCAGCGTGCCGATCTTAGACTGCCGGTCGTAGGCGTACTCGCGGACGGCGTCGTCGTGGTGGATCAGGATCTGAAGGCTGGGCCGCGTGCTGGACGCCGAATACTGCAGCATCTGCAGGTCGCCGTCGGAATTGCCCACCGCCACCAGCGGCCGGCGGCCGATGTGCAGGTCGATGTTGCTGGGCTTGCCGGGACCGTCGTCGAGGCTGCCCAGCGCCGGCTGCGCCACCAGGACGCCCTTGCCGTCCCGAAGCTCGAACTTCGTCGTCAGGTTGGTGCCGATCACTTGTTCCGGGGGCACGCCGTAGGCTTTTTCGGCGAAGGTCCGCATGAACTGCACCTCGCCTCCGGAGACGATGTAGGTCTTGAACCCCGCCCCCCGCAGATAGGTCAGCAGCTCCAACTGCGGTGAATAGGTCAAGGCGGTGTAGGGCGTGTGGAAACGCGGGTGGCGAGCCTGGTCGAGCCAGGCCTTGGCGACCGCCTGGTACTCGTCCGTGGTCAGGCCGACCTGAACGGCGAGGACGGCCTCCGCCAAATCCGCTTGGCTCAGCTTGGCCATCGCCGCCTGGTCCCGATCGGCGATCGCGGCGAAGGCCGGCTTTTCGCGCAGGGCCGGAGTCTTGGCCACCATCTGCCCAACCCGTTCCATCGCGAAGGCGAACTGGAAGTAGATCGGCTGCTCGGCCCACAGCGTGCCGTCGTTGTCGAACACCGCGATCCGCTCGGCCGGCGGCACGAAGTCGGGGCCCTGGGCGGTCACCCGCGCGACGTAGCCGGTGATCGCGGTCTTGGCCGGGCCGGCGTTCCAGGACGGCAGGGGATCGGCGACCGGCGGCGCGGCCAGGCCCGGCGCTGTCGCGATGATCAGCCCAAACGCCGCGCATCCCGCCAAAACGGTTCTGCGAGTTGATGAGATCATGATCGCCTCCAGGGCCCAGGGTCAGAAGTTCAACGAGAGGATCGGCAAGTGCGCGACCATCAGGCCGCTGAGCGCGCAAACGAGAAACGCCAGGCCGACCAGGACCGCCTTGATCGTTGTCGACTTGAAGGTCTGGGCGATGCCGCCAAAGAACAGCGCCACGGCCAGCAGCACCGTGCCGCGCACGAAACGGTCGCCGATGTCGTTGTCTCTCTGGCCCTGATTGAACAGGTCGTCGGCCCGCTTCTGCAGCCGTTGCGCCTGGGCGAGCCGGGTCGAGTGGTATTCCGGCATGACGAAGGGAGACGCGGGCGCGGCGGGGTTGGTCAGCGGTGCGGTCTTGAGCCAGGCCTCGAAGGCGACCGCGAATTCCGGCCGGAAGCGTTGGCGATAGAAGGTCTGCAGGACGGGCTCATGCTGGGCGGTGGCGCTGAGCCAGCCCTGGAACATCAGCAAGTCCGCCGTCTCGAGCTGCCCGGTTTCGGTCRCCGCGCTGGTCGCCTCCACGCGCGCCGCGCCGGCCTGGGCGTAGTGCGCGGCCTGCTCGCCGTCCCAC
>NZ_JBFTZS010000581.1:0-2400 GCF_056406675.1 Caulobacter sp. P1_B12_2
GTCCTGCGAGACCTCGAAGAAGGTGCTGACGTCGACGATCGGCTCTTCGTCCGCGAACAAGGTCTCGAAGACCTCTTCCACAATGCCCCTTTGATCGACAAACGACTGGGTCATGGGGCCTATCCTCGAAGCGCCAACAACGGCCACCCGTGGCTAGGCTATTAAGGTTAAGCCTGGATTGCGCTGCGCTTAAACGCCGCTGCGGCGCGACCTACTGGCGGAACATCTCGCGGGCGATGATCACCCGCATGATCTCGTTGGTGCCTTCCAGGATCTGGTGCACCCGCAGGTCGCGGACGATGCGCTCCAGCGGATAGTCCTGCAGATAGCCGTAGCCGCCGTGCAGCTGCAGGGCGTCGTTGGCCACCTGGAAGCCGGCGTCGGTGGCGAAGCGCTTGGCCATGGCGCACAGCTTGGTGGCCTGYGGGTCCTTGTTGTCCAGCGCGTGGGCGGCGCGGCGCACCATCAGGCGGGCCGCCTCCAGCTCGGTGGCCATGTCGGCCAGCTTGAACTGCAGGGCCTGGAAGTCCTTCAGCGGCTTGCCGAACTGCTTGCGGCTCTCGAGATAGGCCTTGGCGGTGTCGAGGGCGAACTGGGCGCCGCCCAGCGAGCACGAGGCGATGTTAAGCCGCCCGCCGTCCAGGCCCATCATGGCGAAGCGGAAGCCCTCGCCTTCCTGGCCGATGCGGTTGGCGACAGGTACGCGGCAGTCGTCGAAGTTCACCGCGGCGGTCGGCTGAGAATTCCAGCCCATCTTGCGCTCGTTGGCGCCGAAGCTGAGCCCCGGCGTCCCCTTCTCGACCACGAAGGCCGAGACGCCCTTGGCGCCGTCGACGCCCGTGCGGGCCATCACGACATAGACGTCCGAGACGCCGCCGCCCGAGATGAACGCCTTGCCGCCGTTCAGCACGTAGTGGTCGCCGTCCAGCCGCGCGGTCGTGCGCATGCTGGCCGCATCCGAGCCCGAGCCCGGCTCGGTCAGACAGTAGCTGGCGATCAGCTCCATGGTGGTCAGGCGCGGCAGGTAGCGCCGGCGCAGATCGTCCGATCCGAACCGGTCGATCATCCACGACGCCATGTTGTGGATGGTCAGATAGGCCGCGGTCGGCACGTCGCCGTAGCTGAGGGCCTCGAAGATGATCGAGGCGTCGAGGCGCGACAGCCCGCTGCCGCCGACGTCGTCCTGGACATAGATGCCGGCGAAACCCAGGGACGCAGCCTCGCGCAGCACATCAACCGGGAAGTGTTTCTTTTCGTCCCACTCAGCCGAGTGCGGGGCAAGGCGTTCCGCCGCGAAGCCCGAGGCCATGTCCTGAATAGCGCGTTGATCATCGTTGAGCGCGAAATCCATGCGCGATATCCTCCCAGTCGGGGCAGAGTGAACCCCTCGCCTTCTTGGCCGCTGACGTGCCGCGCGGCGGCGACTGTGTCAATCATATCTCACTTGATGACTTTGAATGCCGCAGTGCGAAAAAAGCGGGAACGAAATGTCGCACCGCCCTTGAACAGCCGCGTCCTCTGTATAAATCGCGGTTATCGGAGGCGTCGCTTTTCTGTCATGCGTAAGTTCACTGCCGTTTTCGCCGCCCTCGCGGCGCTGTTCACCGTGTCGTCGGTCCAAGCCGCTGATCTGGGTGTATGGACCGGTCCCAAGGACAATGTCCGGGTCGCGATCAAGAGCTGCGGAACCAGCACCTGCGGCACCGTGGTCTATGCCAGCCCCAAGGCCGAGGCGGACGCCCGCAAGAGCGGTCTGACCACCCTGGTCGGCCAGCAGCTGCTGCGCGACTTCGAACCGACCGGCCACGGCTCCATGCGCGGCAAGGTCTTCGTACCCACCCTGAAGGTCACCCTGGTCGGCACCGCCGAGTTCATCGACGCCCGCACGATGAGGGCCAAGGGCTGCGTCCTGGGCGGCCTGATCTGCAAGGCGCAGGTCTGGAAGCGCATCGACGCCGTCACCGCCCGCAACGACGGCCCCGCCAGCTACGCGCCGTAGTCCAACCTAGTTCAGGCCTTTCAGGAACGCAGTGAGCCCGGCGAAGTAGTTCGCCTGGTCGTCGTACATCGCCAGGTGGCTGCCGTTGGCCAGGTACAGGTACCGACCCTTGGGCAGCTGCTTGGACATCTTCTCCATATAGGCCGGGTCCATCGTGTCGTACTTGGCGCCGATCACCAGGGTCGGGACGGTGATGCGCTTGAGGTCGTCGAACCGGTCCCAGTTGAGCAGCAGCCCGCTGGCGCCCAGTTCGCTGGGCCCCTGGATCAGGGTGTAGAGCTCGCCGTTCAACTGCCCGAAGGCATAGGTCACGGGCTCGGGCCACTGGTCGGCGGGCCGGCGCAGGATGTGCTTTTCGTAGTGCATCGGGATCAGCGTGCCCATGTAGTCCGGGTCCGACG
>NZ_JBFTZS010000582.1:0-2400 GCF_056406675.1 Caulobacter sp. P1_B12_2
GCTGCTGGCGCTCCGGCCGCCGGCGCGCCGACCACCCCGGCCCCGGCCGCCGCCAAGTCCTGATCGACTTCGGTTCAGACCAAGATCAGAAGGCCGCGAAGTTCGCTTCGCGGCCTTTTTCTTTGCCGTCTTCGCGGGCGCCCTGAATTCAGGCGCCTCAGGCTGCGTGGAAGCGTCTGCAGCAAAGCTGCCTTGCCACGTTTTCCTATTTTATGAGTAGGGTATCGGACCGCACCGTTTCACCGGAACCGTTCGACCATGACGTCTCGCCTGCTGGCCGCCGCCGCTCTCGCCGCGATGCTGATCACCGCCCCCGTTTCGGCCTTCGCCGCCAAGGCGCCGACCGTGGCCTTGAAGTCGCTGGCCGACCTGCCGACCCCACCCTATCCCTATGACGAGAAGGCCGACGCCGAGGCCGACGTCGCCGCGGCGCTGAAGCGCGCCAAGAAGGCCCACAAGCTGACCCTGATCGATTTCGGCGGCAACTGGTGCGGCGACTGCCGGGTCTTCGCCGGCGTCATCGAGCAGCCCGACGTCAAGAAATGGGTCGACAAGCACTACGAGGTCGTGACCGTGAACGTCGGCCGCTACGACAAGAACATGCAGATCCCGGCCCGCTACGGCCTCGACAAGCTGAAGGGCGTGCCCAGCTTCCTGGTGGTCGACGGCAACGGCAAGCTGGTCAACGAGGGCGCATACTTCGCCCTGACCGACGCCCGCCACATGACGCCGCAGTCGATCGTCGACTGGCTGGCCCAGTGGCCGAAGTGATTGTCATCCCGGACGAGCGCGCAGCGCGAAGATCCGGGACCGACGCCTGAGCTCAGCGCTTCCGGCGGTCCCGGATAACGGCTTCGCCGTTTCCGGGATGACAACCCTTTAGGCGTCTAAGGCCGCCGCCACCCCGTCACCGCTCCGCCGCCCGCCGCCTCGACGCGGGCGAGCGCGTCGGCCAGGGGCTCGACGGCCACCGCCATGTGGTGGGCGTTGGCGTGCAGGATGGTGTCGGCGTCCAGCAGGATCGCCACGTGGCCTTTCCAGAACACCAGRTCGCCGCGCCGGCGATCCTCAGCCGCGACCGGCGCGAAGAAGGCCAGCTGCATGTCGGTGTCGCGCGGGACCGCCTGGCCGCAGGCCGCCAGGGCCTGCTGCACCAGGCCCGAGCAGTCCAGACCCAGCGACTCGCGGCCGCCCCACTGGTAGGGCGCGCCCAGATAGCGCTCGGCGACCGCCACATAGTCGGTCAGGGCCACGCCCACGGGCGCCAGGTGGGCGGCGACGAACCAGCCCGTGCCCTCGCCCTTGGCGAACCGGCCGTCGACGGCCTCGATCGCGGTCAGGGCGTTCAGCGAATAGAGGCCCACCGGGCGCGACTTGATGTTCGGCTCGGCGAAGGCGTAGGTGCGCGGGACCGCGACCTGATGGGTGGCCGGCTCGCCCAGGGCGGCCAGGTCGTCCTCGGCGACGAAGCCCACATAGCCGTCGCGCGCCGCCTGGCCCCAGGCGAAGCCGTCCTGGACGTCCAGCACGCGGAAGACCTCGCCGAACAGCAGCTGGTCCCACTGCTCGGCCATCGGATGGGCCGTCTTGCGCAGGGCGGCGGTGGGGACCGCCACCTGCCGCAGGGTCGGGGCCTCGTAGCGCCCGGCGGCGACCAGGCCTTGCAGGTCCAGGTCCGCCAAGTCGGCGCGGGCCAGGGTTATGCGGGGATCGCTCATGCTTGAGCCTTGGGGAAACGCGACTTCAGCATGCCGTAGAGCCCCCGGATCACCTGGGCCTCGCCGCCGGACGCGAAGCCCGGCCGGGCCTTGGGGTTCCAGGCGAAGATGTCGAAATGGACCCACGCCCCCGTGGTCGGCGCGAAGCGCTGCAGGAACAGGGCGGCGGTCATCGAGCCGGCCTGGGCCCAGGCGTCGGCGTCGTTCTTGAGGTCGGCGATGTCGCTCTCGACCGCCTCCCTGTATCCATCCCACAAGGGCATGCGCCAGACCGGGTCGGAGGCCTCGCGCGCGCCCTCCTCGATCTCCAGGGCCAGGTCGTCGTCCGGCGTATAGAAGGGAATGAGCTGCGGCCCCAGGGCGACGCGGGCCGCGCCGGTCAGGGTGGCCATGTCGATGGTCAGCACCGGCTCCAGCTCGGCGGCGCGGGTCAGGGCGTCGGCCAGGATCAGCCGGCCTTCCGCGTCGGTGTTGCCGACCTCGACGGTCAGGCCCGCGCGGGTGGCCAGCACGTCGCCGGGCCGCATGGCGTCGCCGGCGATGGCGTTCTCGACCACGGGGACCAGCACGCTCAGCGCCACGGGCAGGCCGGCGGCCATCACCATCCGGGCCAGCGCCAGGGCGTGGGCGGCGCCGCCCATGTCCTTCTTCATCAGCCGCATGCCGCCGGACGGCTTGATGT
>NZ_JBFTZS010000583.1:0-3481 GCF_056406675.1 Caulobacter sp. P1_B12_2
CGCCTGTCCGCCCCCACAGGGGGCGGAGGAAACGACTTTCCCCCGCGCGGCTTTCCCTAGAGCATCCTCCTCGTCCTCGCCCTCGCCCGCCCCGGAGCCTCCCGATGACCCTCCCCGCCAAGCCCCCGGTTCCCGACGACGTCCAGGACGCCATCCGCACCCTGATCCGCTGGACCGGCGAGGATCCGACGCGCGAGGGGCTGCTCGACACGCCGTCGCGGGTGGCGCGGGCCTGGAAGGAGTATTGCGAGGGCTATGACGAGGACCCCGCCCAGCACCTGTCGCGGGTGTTCGAGGAGGTGGGCGGCTATGACGACATCGTGCTGCTGAAGGACATCCCGTTCCAGTCGCACTGCGAGCACCACATGGCCCCGATCATCGGCATGGCGCACATCGCCTACCTGCCGCGCGACCGGGTGGTGGGGATCTCCAAGCTGGCGCGGGTGCTGCACGGCTTCGCCCGGCGGCTGCAGGTTCAGGAGCGGCTCACCGCGCAGATCGCCGACTGCCTGTGGGACAATCTCCAGCCCCTGGGCGTGGCCGTGGTCATCGAGGCCAGCCACGCCTGCATGAGCGGTCGCGGGGTGCGCACCCCGGGGGTGGCGATGAAGACCAGCCGGATGATGGGCGTGTTCCGCGACGACCAGCGCTCGCGCCGCGAAGTGCTGTCGCTGATGGGGTTCTGAGGGCGATGCGGCTGCTGCCAGAAACTGCGCCGCGCCCCTCTACGTTGATCCCCCAACAACCGTCCCAGGAGCCTCCCCATGCAACTCCATCGCGGCCGACTGATCGACCACATCCACCTGCGCACCCGTGACCTCGACGCCATGAAGCGGTTCTACAAGGCCGTGCTCGAGGTGGTCGGCGTGCCCGTCGTCGAGGGCAGCCACGCCGGCGGCGACTTCTTCTTCGCCGACGAGCTGTGGGTCGATGTGGGCGAGCCGGCCAGCCATGTGCACCTGGCCTTCCAGGCCGGGGACGAAGAGACCGTCAAACGCTTCCACGCCGCCGCCCTGGCCAATGGCGGGCGCGACAACGGCGGACCGGGCGAGCGGCCCTACCACCCCGGCTACTACGCCGCCTTCGCCTACGACCCCGACGGCAACAACATCGAGGCGGTGTTCCACGGCGTCGCCGAACGCTCGGCCGACAGCGTGGTGATCACGTGGGACGATGGGGGCGAGGGATAGCTTTCGCCGCATCCAAGCCTGTCATCCCGGACARGCGCGCGGCGCGCCGATCCGGGACCGACGCGTGAACTCAGCGCTTGGTTCAGCGACGACAGGTGCGACGGGCCGACCGGGGCCTCCAGCAGGGCGCTGACCGCGGCCCCGGTCAGGAACGGCGCCCCCTGGTCGAGGCAGTGGTTCAGTTCGCGGCGGGTGCGCACATCGGCGACGCCCTGCCAGACCTTCTTGCGGCGATAGGCGTCGCCTTCGCGCAGGAAGCGGCTGACCGCCGCCAGCCGCACCGGCTCCTCGCCCGGCGGCAGGACCAGGGTCACGCTGCTGGCCAGGCCGGCCGGCAGCTCGTCGATCTGGAAGGCGGGATCGCCGACCCGCAGGTCGAGGCGCGAAAAGAACGGCTCCAGCAGGCTTCGGGCCTGGGCCAGGGCGGAGAAGGACGGGGCGCGCGGGGTGTCATAGATCGACGCCGCCAGCCGGCTGCGCGAGCCGGGCGGCAGAGCCTCCAGGTGCGGCAGCAGCRCGGCGCGGCCGCCGGACTTGACCAGGGTCGAGAAGCTGATCGGGAAGAAGATCACCCCGGCCGAGACACAGGCCAAGGCGGCCTCGACGTGGCCCAGGCCGGCGATGTCGTTTTCCGGCTCGTCGATGTCGGCCTGGGCGACGCTCACCGCGAAGGCCGAGGACGCGCCGGCCGGACGCCAGGTGGCGGCGCTGCCGATGAACACCTGCCGGCCGGTGTGATAGACGCCGCGATAGCCCGGCCGGGGCGGAGGGCCCTTGGCCTGCTCCGCCGGCGGCTCCAGGGCGGCCAGCTCCTCCATCGTGGGCGCGCCGCAGACGGGACCGCCCTTGGGCGTCACCGAGGTGACCTCGGTCGGGGTGATCCGGCAGATCCGGCCGACCAGAGAGCCGTCGTCCTCGCCGTTCAGCAGGGCCTTCAGCTGGGCGGCGCCGATGCCRGCGAAGCGCATGACGTCGGTCTGGTCGCCCTCGAACATCAGCAGGGCGATGTCGCCTTCGCCCTTTTCCCCGAACAGCWTGAACTGCAGGTCGCGGGCCAGGGCCTGCAGCTCGCGGGCGTCCAGCTGGGTGGCGCGCGGGTCGGCCAGGACGAAGGAGAACGACGCGACCAGGCCATAGCGGCGCGGCCACAGCCAGGTGGTCTCCAGGTAAGCGCCGGCCACCTTGCCGACGAGAGCGGCCATGGTTTCGTTGTCGGCGAACCGCAGTTCGTCGCCGACGAAGACTTTCAGGCACGCAATCGCTGTCATCGCRGCACCCTGCGCCCCAACTCCTACCAAGTCGCGCCACGGATGCGCGGCCGACTGACGCAGTCGTTATGGTCGAGCTTGCTCGAACGCCTCGAATTCCCGCTCCAGCCGCCACTGGGCCGTGGCCTTTCGGCTGCCGGCCAGGAACCGGTCGCAGGTCGCGCTGGCCTTGGCGCAGGCGGCGACCGGCGTACGGGACGAGGCCCACAGGCTGGGGCCGGGCAGGAAGGCGTATTCCAGGCTGGCGCGGGCGGCGGCCTTGAGGTCGGCGTAGGTCAGGCCCTGCTCGGTGACGGCGCGCAGATATTCGTTGGTCAGGTCGATGCGCGAGACGCCCTCGTCGTCGGTGGACAGCACGAACGGCACGCCGGCCTTGCGGTAGAGGGCCAACGGGTGGTCGGCGCCCTTCACGCCCAGGATGACGTCGTTGCTGGTCAGGTTGATCTCGACGGCGATCTTGTCGCGGGCCATGCGGGCCAGCAGGTCCTGGGCGCCGTCCTCGTAGGCGATGTCGACGCCGTGGCCGATCCGGTTGGCGCCGGCCACCTCGACCGCCTCGCGGACGTGGAAGCGCAGCTCGCGCGGCGTCACCAGGCCCAGGGTCAGCTCGCCGGCGTGCAGCGACAGCTTCACGTCCGGGTATTTGGTCCGCAGAAACTGAAACATCCGCATGTGCAGGGCGTAGTCGGCCAGCGAGGTCGGGTCGTCCTCGGGGGCGACGATGTTAACGCCGACGAAGCGCGGGTCGGCCTTGGCGAAGGCGAAGGCCGCCGTCAGCTGGGCGAACACCACCGACGGCGACTGGAGGCGGACGGCGAAGGCCTGGTAACCCAGCACCACGGCGCAGGGGCCGGTGCGCGGCTTTTGCGCGTGGCAGCCCTGGCGGCGGTCGGCCTCGACTTCGGCGTCGTCGAACTCCTGGCGGGCCTTGGCGGTCATGGCCGGGATGGCGGGCTCCAGGGCGGCGAACGCCTTGGCCATGTCGCCGTCCCACGGCGTGTTCCGGGTCACGGCGACCAGGTC
>NZ_JBFTZS010000584.1:0-2372 GCF_056406675.1 Caulobacter sp. P1_B12_2
GCAAAAGCGCGTCGACCTGGTGTTCGAGATCAGCGAAGGCCCCAAGAGCGGCGTGCTCGGCGTCAATTTCCTGGGCAACAGCGAGTTCTCGGACAACGACCTGAAGGACGTCATCGTCACCAAGGAGTCGCACTGGTACAAATTCCTGACCAGCAACGACAATTACGACCCGGACCGGATCGAATACGACCGCGAGCAGCTGCGTAAGTTCTATCGCAACCGCGGCTATTTCGACTTCCGCGTCGTGGCCTCGGTCGCCGAGCTGGCCACCGACAAGAACGGCTTCGCGGTCACCTACACGATCGACGAAGGTCCCAAGTACAAGTTCGGCAAGATCACCGTCGAGACCGAGCTGAAGAAACTGAACGGCGACCTGCTGGCCCAGATCCTGCCGGTCCGCACCGGCCAGCTGTACGAAGACGAGAAGATCGAACAGGCCACCGACGCCCTGACCTTCGCGGCGGGCGCGGCCGGCTTCGCCTTCGTCGACGTGCGTCCGCGCTATGTGCCCAACCACGAGACCAACACGGTGGACGTGGTGTTCTCGGTGCGTGAAGGCCCGCGGGTCTATGTCGATCGCATCGACATCGTCGGCAACACCCGCACGCTCGACTATGTCGTGCGCCGCGAGCTGGAAGTGGCCGAGGGCGACGCCTACAACCGCGTGCTGGTCGACCGCTCCAAGAACCGCGTCCGCGCCCTGGGCTTCTTCAAGGACGTCGACATCGAGGAAGTGCCGAGCGACCGTCCCGACCGCACGACCCTGCGGGTCAAGACCGAAGAGCAGCCGACGGGCGAACTGTCGTTCAGCGCCGGCTACAGCTCGGTCGACAAGCTGGTGTTGGACGTCGGCATCACCGAGCGCAACTTCCGCGGCCGCGGCCAGAACCTGCGGGCCCGCGTCTCGGTCGGTTCGCTGCGTCAGCAGATCGATTTCGGCTTCACCGAGCCGCGCTTCCTGGGCCGCGACCTGCGCGCCGGCCTGGACCTGTATTCGTATCGCTATGACCTCAGCGACTACGCCGCCTACGACACCCAATCGACCGGCGGCACGCTGCGGCTCGGCTTCCCGCTGACCCAGAACGCGTCGATGAGCCTTCGCTACCAGCTCCGCCAGGACAAGGTGAGCGTCGAGGACAGCCTTTGCGCCAGCGGTTCGGTGTCCGACATCCTCTGCCTGCAGCGCGGCTCCTACATCACCTCGCTGCTGGGCTACAGCCTGCGGCTGGACAAGCGAAACGACCCGATCCAGCCCACCCGCGGCTGGTTCGCCGACATGAGCCAGGATCTGGCCGGCTTCGGCGGCGACGTGAAGTACCTGAAGACCGAGACCGACGCCGGTTGGTACTGGGGCTTCAACAAGGACTTCATCTTCAGCGCCACCGGTTCGGCGGGCTATATCGAAGGTTGGGGCGGCGACAACATCCGCATCAACGACCGCTTCTACAAGGGCGGTTCGACGTTCCGCGGCTTCGAGATCGCCGGTATCGGCCCGCGCGACACGACGACGCAGAGCAGCGCCCTGGGCGCCAAGCTCTACGCCATCGGCACGTTCGAATTGACGGTTCCGACCTTCCTGCCCGAACAGTACGGCATCAAGGCCGCGGTGTTCTCCGACTTCGGTACGGCGGGCCAATTGGACGATATCGATCGTCTGAATTCGGACGGCACCATCAACCAGAACATCAAGGACGGCCTGGGCCTTCGGGCTTCGGCGGGCTTGAGCATCGACTGGAAATCGCCCATGGGCCCGATCCGGTTCGATTTCAGCCATATTCTCGCTAAAGAAGACTACGACAGAACCGAAACCTTCCGGTTCTCCACCTCCACAAGGTTTTAACGAACATGACTTCCAAGCTCCTCGCCGCGACCGTTTCGGGTCTGGCCGCTCTCGCCACGGCGTCGGGCGCCTTCGCCCAAGCCGCGCCGCCCGCCGCGCCGACGGTCAGCCACGGCGCTCCGATCGCCGGCGTCTGCATCTTTTCGAGCCAGGGCGCTGTCGCGCGCTCGCTGGTCGGCAAGGCCGTCGACGCCCGCCTGAAGGTCATCATCTCGCAGGTCAACGCCGAGCTGACGGCCGAGCGTACCAGCCTGGACAACGACGCCAAGGCCCTGGACGCCAAGAAGGCCACCCTGGACCAAAGCGCCCTGGAACAGCAGGCCGCCGCTCTGCAAGTGCGCGCCAACGCCTGGCAGCGTAAGGGCCAACTGCGCCAGCGCGAAGTCGAAGCCACCGAGCAGAAGCAACTGGCCCGCGTCTACCAAGAGCTGGACCCGGCCATCCGCCAGGCCTATCAGGCCAAGACCTGCTCGATCCTGATCGAGCGCGAATCGGTCCTGCTGGGCAATCCGGCCATGGACATCACCGAGTC
>NZ_JBFTZS010000585.1:0-2371 GCF_056406675.1 Caulobacter sp. P1_B12_2
CTTCTGGAAGGACTTCGGCGGCGCGTTCAACTATTCCTACACCACCATCGACGGCAAGGATCAGGCGGGCAAGGCGATCACCCTGCCCAGCGTGTCGGAGAACAACCTCAACGTCATCGGCTACTACGAATCCGACAAGTTCGGCGTCCGTCTCGTCTACAACTGGCGCGACAAGTACGATCTGGCAGCCGGCAACTCGTTCGTCGGCGACGCTCGCACGGTCAAGGCGCGCAGCCAGCTGGACGCCTCGGCCTCGTACAATGTCACCAAGGATCTCAGCATCTCGGTCGATGCGTTCAACCTGACCGACGCGACGCGCTCCGAGTACGAGAACGACCCGATGCTGCCGCGCCGGATCGACTACGACGGCCGCACCTACCAGGTGACGATGCGCGCCAAGTTCTGATCCTTCCTTCCAGCAAGGGCCGGGCTCATCGCCCGGCCCTTTTTCTTTCCCAGTACGAAGAGACGCGTCACATGAAGACCTTGCTGACGGGCGCGGCCTGCGCCCTGGCCCTTCTGGCCTCGCCGGTCCTGGCGACGACGGCCCGGGCGGCCGACTACGCCATCCTGGGTCCCGACTACGCCCAAGGCCTAGGAAAGGGGCGCGCGGCCCAGACGCCGGCGGCCCAGGAGGTGCTCGCCAAGGCGAAAGCCGCCCTGACCCGTCCGCCGGGCGCGATCCCCAAGCTGCACACCGAAGGCACCCTGCCGGGCAAGGGCATCCGCGAGATCAGCCTGAAGGCCAAGGAAGACCAGCCGATCGTGCTGAACCTGGCCCTGGCCTGGCGGCTGACCGGCGACCGGGCCTATCTGGACCAGGCCGGCCGCTATCTGGAGGCCTGGGCCGACATCTACGAGCCGTCGTTCAACCCGATCGACGAGACCGGCTTCGACACGCTGCTGATGGCCTACGACCTGACCGAGGCCGACCTGCCGGCCGCGACCCGCGCCAAGGTCGATAAGCTGTGGCGCGGCATGGCCGCCGGCTATCTCGACGCGATGGACGCCAAGCCGAAGAACTTCGAGACCAACTGGCAAAGCCACCGGGTCAAGCTGGCGGTCATGGCCGCGTTTCAGACCGGCGACGCCAAGCTGGTCGACCGGGCCAGGGCGGCCTACCGCGCCCAGGTCACCGCCAACCTGCGCGCCGACGGCACGGTGTTCGACTTCCACGAGCGCGACGCCATCCACTACGTCACCTACGACTTGGACCCGCTGATGATGGCGGCCCTGTCGGCCCAGGCTCACGGCGAGGATTGGTTCACCTGGAAGAGCCCCGTCGGCGCCAACCTGCCGGGCGCGCTGGACTGGCTGGCCCCCTACGCCAAAGGGGAGAAGGTCCATGTCGAGTTCGCCAACTCGAAGATCCAGTTCGACCGCGACCGCGCCGCCGCCGGACAGAAGGAATACGCGCCCCATCCCTGGGATGTGTCCAACGCGGTGGGCACCTACGCCTTGGCCAGCCTGATGGACCCGCGTTACGCCGCCCTGCGCGACGACCTGACCGCGCGGACGAAGAAGCGGCCGGCGGCCTGGATCCAGCTGCGCGGGCCGTTCGCCGGCGGGCGCTGATCGGTCAAGCTACGGGCGCGACGCGAGCGGCGCGCCTGTGGCGACTTGCCAGGGCGTCCGGCGCCGCTATTTCAGGCTATGGTGTGCAAATACAAGGCTGATCGAGTAACTCCGCCCCCAATGGACCTTCACCGCTCCCCCCTTTCGCCGGACGGACTTAGGGCGGAGGGCATGCGCGTCCTCGTCATTGATCCGGATCCCGCGCGCGCCGCCCTCGTGGCCGAGGGGCTGGAGGGCGTGCAGCCGCTGGAGGTGCGCCGCGCGGCCACGTTCGACGAGCGCGAGGCCGCGGCCTTCGCCCCCGACGTGGTGGTGATCGCCGCCGACAGTCCAGATCGAGACACCCTGGAAAGCTTGCGCGAAGCCGGGCAGCACAATCCGCGCGCCGTCGTGATGTTCGTGGACCGCTCCGAGCCGGGTCTGGCCGAACAGGCCGTCCGGGCCGGGGTCGCGGCCTATGTCGTCGACGGCCTGACGCCCAGCCGGGTGCGCTCGATCCTCGACGTGGCCATCAGCCGGTTCGCCCTGACCCAGCAACTGCGCGGCGACCTGGCCAAGGCCAAGGCCGATCTGGAGTCGCGCAAGACCGTCGAGCGGGCGAAGGGCCTGCTGATGAAGGAGCGCGGGCTGGACGAGGACGGCGCCTATCGCCTGCTGCGCAAGCTGGCCATGGACCGGGGCAAGGCGATCGGAACGGTCGCCGCCGACCTGCTGGCCTTCGCCGGCGTGCTGAAGGGCGACGCCTCGTGAGCGGATTGGCCGACCTGACGCTGGGCTTCATCCCGCTGACCGACTG
>NZ_JBFTZS010000586.1:0-2363 GCF_056406675.1 Caulobacter sp. P1_B12_2
GTCCCGAGTTGACCGAGGACCCGCGCTTCACCAGCGCCCGCCTGCGCCGCGAGAACGGCCCGGCCCTGGTCGACATCCTGGACGAAGCCTTCGGGGCCATGGACTACGCCCAGGCCGCCGAGGCGCTGGACGCCGGAGACCTGACCTGGGCGCCCTGGCAGACGCCGCGCGACCTCGTCACCGATCCGCAGGCGGCCGCGGCGGGCTGCTTCGTGGAGACCCCGGACGGCAACGGCGGGACCTTCCCCGCCCCGGCCGGTCCGGCCCGGTTCCCGGGGGCGGAGGACGGGCCTAGAGGGCCTGCGCCGGGGCTGGGCGAGCACACGGCGTCGGTGCTGGCGGAGATCGGGTGGTCGGAGAATGAGATTGAACGGGTGACGAGCGCTCGCCCTTAAACCCATTTCCTTTCAGCCGTCATTCCGGGCACAAGGCCCGGAATGACGGTTGTTATTTGGATAGGTGGAAGAGGACCCCGAAGGCCCCTACCGCTTGCTCTTGCCGCCGTCGCTGGCGTCGGACAGCACCCTCAGCATCTCTGACGAGAACATCGAGCTGGTCATCCGCGAGGCGGACGAGCCGCCGCCCGAACGCAGGTTCGAGGCGAGGCTGAAACCGTCGTCGGCGTCCTGCGAGCCGCGCAGGATCAGGCTGACCAGCGCTTCCTGCTGCTGGATGCGCTCCAGCCGGCGGCCGGTGGCGTACTGGACGAAGCCCTGGTCGGTGTCCGGCGAGGTGGTCGGCGTGGACGGAACCTCGCCGCCGCCGCCCGTCCGGGTCAGGTTGGCGTAGACCTCGCTGACCGTGGCCGGACGACCTTCGCGATAGAAGATCGACCGGTTCGCGGCCGCCGCGTCCGGGAACATCGCCGCGGCGCTGGCGCCGGGCGAATTGCCGGCCGCCTCGATCAGTCGGGCCGAACCCGCGGGACCCAGGAAGTGGGCGGCGTAGAGTTCGCCGGAGGTGGGCGAGCGCCCCACCCGGCCGCGCAGATAGGAGGCGTGGTCGCTGGCCAGTTCACCGGCCATCAGCGAGGCGGCGTGCGGGTCCAGCTTCAGGCCCAGCACGGTCTTGCGGGCCTCGTCGCCGGCGACCCGGTACTTGCCGTCCGAACCTTGCTGGATCAGGTCGGCGTAGCGGGCGTAACCGTACTTGGCGCCGTGCTTCTTCAGCGTCGAAAGCCAGGTCTGGTCGACGAACTGGAACAGGCCCGAGGCCGACGAGGTCCGCGCCTTGGCGGCGGGATTGTAGCCGCTCTCGCGCTTGGCCGTGCCCATCAGGAATGTGAAGTCGACGCCCGTCGCGCTGGACGCGCGCTGGATCGCCGACTCGACGACACTGCGTATGGAGGTGACATTCGCCATGCCCGAAGATGTGGACGCGCATGGTTAATCACGCCTTAACCACCCGGCAGAAATTGCCTGTGTCCGGTTGACGCAGTTACAGATGTAAAAATTCTACGCTCGTAATATTTACAAACGTAATTCGACGTGACAGGCTTGCTTCATCGGCCCCGGCTTCTTCAGGGCGGCCGATGCAGAAGGAGGTTGTCATGGTTGCGTACGAAGGCACGGTCGGTTCCTACATCCCCGGCCTGGACGCCCCGCGGGGCAAGCCGTCGAAGGCCCTGTTCGCCGCCCTGGTCGTCGTCTCGGCCGCCCATGCGGGCCTGTTCGCCTATCTGGCCTATCAGAAGTGGGTGGCTCCGCCCGAGATCGTCGAACCGCGCGGCTTCGAGGTTCCGCTCTATCCGCCGCCCGCGCCCCCACCAGAGCCCGAAAAGCCGATCCAGCATCCCAAGACCTCCAACCCGCCGCTGATCCACAAGCCCGTGCCCTTCCCCGACACGCCGCCGGTCGATCCCCTGCCCGTCAAGCCGTTCGACGGGCCCAAGACGCCTCCGGGCCCGGGGCCGGTCGATCTGAACACCGACCTGCCGCGCGGCCCGATCTCGCAGCCTGATCCGCCCCAACTCAAGATGGTCACCCGCCCCAACTGGCTGAAGAAGCCCGGCGCGTCGGAGTTCAGCCGCTTCTACCCCGAAAGCGCCATGCGCCGGGGCGTCGGYGGCCTGGCCACGCTGAACTGCACGGTGGCCGCCAACGGCACGATCCAGGCCTGCAGCGTGCTGGACGAAACCCCTTCGGAAGAAGGCTTCGGCAAGGCCGCCATCAAGCTGTCGCGGTTCTTCAAGATGAGCCCGCAGATGGAGAACGGCCAGGCCGTCGACGGAGCCAGCGTCCGCATCCCGATCCGCTTCAACGCGGCCGAAGGCTAGGGGCGCGTACGTCGGCCGAGCGTGCATGATCGGTCGACGATGTCTCTTCGGTCACGGGAGCCCCGGGTCGCCGCGCGCCTTCCAGCGC
>NZ_JBFTZS010000587.1:0-2346 GCF_056406675.1 Caulobacter sp. P1_B12_2
CGCGGGCCCCGCGGGCCCCTCCCTCTCCCCTCCGGGAGAGGGTTTCTCTAAGGCAAAGCCACCTTCGGCAGGGTGTCCTTGGTCTCGCAGGCCACGCGGCCCGCGCCGCCGGCGGCGCCCTTGATGTCTTCGATCTTCTCGCCCTTGCGCCAGCCCTTGGGCAGGCCCTGGTCGCCGGAGAAGTCCATGCCCAGGTCGATCCACTTGTCGGTGGCGCAGTCCAGGGCGAACAGCATGATCGGGCCCTTGCTGGCCGGCCAGGCCTTGTAGGGACCGTTGGGCCGGCCCTCGGCGATGCGCACGACGATCAGGCCGGACGTCTGGTCCACCCGCATGAAGTCGGCGTCGTAGAAGGTTTTCGCCTCGCCGGGCGAGGGCTTCCAGTTTTCCGCCAGGGCCGTGGCGGCGCTCGCCATCGTCAGGCCCAGGACGGTTACGCCAAGCAAACACAGTCCAAGCCGCCGCATGGGCGTCCTCCCCGTATTTTATCGTTGGAAGGAGGCTACGCCCGACAAGCTTGAGCGGCAAGTTCCGCGAACGGCGTTACGCGTCTCGCGCGGCCAGGCGCGCCTCAAGCCCTTGGGCGATGGCGGCGTTGATCGCCGCGACGCCGGCGGCGGGACCGCCCGGATGCTTCCAGACCCCGGCCGAGACGGCCAGGAAGTCTGCGCCCGCCGTGGCCAGGTCGGCGGCGTTGTCGGCGGTGATCCCGCCGATCGCCACCGAGGGGACCTCCATGGTCTCCTGCCAGATCGACAGGATCTCCGGCTCGGCGGTGGTCGCCGCGTCCTTGGTGGTGGTCGGGAAGAAGGCCCCGAAGGCCACGTAGTCGGCCCCGGCCTCGGCGGCCTCCATGGCCAGGTGGCGGCTGTCGTGGCAGGTGACGCCGATCATCGCGCCCGGCCCCATGATCTTGCGGGCCTCCTGGAAGGGCGTGTCGCTCTGGCCGACATGGACGCCGTCGCAGCCCAGCCGCGCGGCCAGGTCGGGACGGTCGTTGAGGATCACGGCCACGTCGTGCGCCCGGGCGATCGGCGCCAGGGCGGCCACGGCGGCGGCGATCGCCTCGTCCGAGGCGTCCTTCAGGCGGATCTGCAGGGCGGCCACGTCGCCGCCGTCCAGGGCGGCGGCCAGGTCGCGGCCGAACGCGGCCAGGTCGTCCAGGGCCGGCGGGGTGATCAGATAGAGGCGGCAGTCGGTCATGGATGCGGATTACGCCGATTTGCCCAAAGGGGCGAGGGGGCGACAAAGGTCCTCCCCCTGTGGGGAGGGACTATTGAGCGTGAGCTCCTTTGTCGCACTGCGAGTCAGTTGCAAAAGCTCCAAGCCTCCGCTACATGAGAATGACAATCATTCGGTAGGGCTTGTTTCCCTTGTACGTCTGCAACTGTAACGGCATCCGCGAGCGGGAAGTCCGCGCCGCCATCGACGCTGGGGCCACCCGCCCGGCCGACGTGTTCCGTCACAAGGGCTGTCAGGCCCAGTGCGCCAAGTGCGTCTGCGAGATGCGCCAGATGATCCAGGACAACCAGCAAGCCCTGGCCTACGCCGCCGAATAGATTTTCGTTCCGCTCATCCCGGCGAATGCCCGGACCCAGATGGAATGATCTTGAGCCTGACGCCACGAGCGCCGAGCTCTTTCCAACCAATCTCTCCGCCTTTGGATCTGGGTCCCGGCATTCGCCGGGATGAGCGGATTTGGGGTATTTTCCGCTCACGCGAAGCAGTCTCACGCTTTTCCGTGAGGCTGAGAAACACTTGCAGACAAAGCGGTTGAAGCAACCCAAGCGATAGATCACGGTCCCACGATTATCGAATCTGAGGAGGCCCGCCATGCAAGGCGATCCCGGCATCATCCGGCTCTTGAACGCGGTGCTCACCAACGAGCTGACGGCGGTGAACCAGTACTTCCTGCACGCGCGGATGTACGACAACTGGGGCTTCAAGCGCCTGGGCAAGATCACCTACGACGAGTCGATCGGCGAGATGAAACACGCCGACAAGCTGATCAACCGCATCCTGTTCCTGGAAGGCCTGCCCAACCTGCAGGACCTGCACAAGCTGAAGATCGGCGAGACCGTGCCCGAATGCCTGGCCTCGGACCTGTCGGTCGAGGTCGGCGGCCGCGAGACCCTGATCCCCGGCATCATCCAGTGCGAACAGGTCCGCGACTATGTCAGCCGCGAGTTGCTGCGCGAGATCCTCAGCGACACCGAGGAGCACATCGATTTCCTTGAGATGCAGCTGGGCCTGGTCAAGGCGCTGGGCGAGCAGAACTACCTGCAGAGCGCCGTGGGCGAACTGCCGGCTTAGGGGGCGGCCCGAGCGCCTTCCAAATAGCACCGT
>NZ_JBFTZS010000588.1:0-2345 GCF_056406675.1 Caulobacter sp. P1_B12_2
AGTTGTCATCCCGGACGAGCGCGCAGCGCGAAGATCCGGGACCGATGCCTGAGCGCATGCGCTTCCGGCGATCCCGGATCTGCGCTTCGCTTGTCCGGGATGACAAGCTTTGTTGAGCATGGACATCATTGGACCGGCTCCAACGGCTCGGCCCGGGTCCGCAGATAGATGTCCGAGAACGCCTCCATCTGCCGCGCCTCCAGAATGCCCTCCTTCACCAGCTCCAGGCTGGCCGACAGGGTCGAGGCCAGGTAGCTGGCGGGGCTGGGACCGTCGGGGTCTTCCTCCCAGCGGCCGACCGGGGCGACGCCCGACAGGGTGGTCCAGTCCATCATTTCCGGCAGCAGGTCGCGCAGGCGGTCGCGGGCGTCCTCAAGCGGATAGGCCTGGGGCGGGCGCGGCGCATAGTGGCGTCCGTGGTCGCGCTTTCGCTGGGTGATGTAGGCGGTCATCAGGGCGTAGAGGTCGCCCTCGAACCGGGTCGAGGAGACGATCTTCACCGCCTCGGGATCGCCGCGCATGAAGACGTCGCGCTGGAGGATCGGCTGTTCCTTCAGGGCCTCGACAGCCTGGCGCATCACGTCCAGCTTGGCCAGGCGGAAGGCCAGCTGGGCGGCCATCTCCTCGGCCGGCGGCTCCTCGGCCTTGGGGCGCTCGGGCTTGGGCAGCAGCAGGCGGGATTTCAGATAGGCCAGCCAGGCGGCCATCACCAGATAGTCGGCGGCCAGCGAGAAGCGCACGCGGCGGGCCTGCTGGACGAAGGCCAGGTACTGCTCGGCCAGCTTGGTGATCGACAGCTGCAGCAGGTCGACCTTCTGGCTGCGCGCCAGGGCCAGCAGCACGTGCAGCGGGCCTTCGTAGCCGTCGATGTCGATGACGAGCGCGGCGCCGTCTTCGGCCGCTTCGTTGGCCGCTTCGAAGTCCAGAGTGGGCTGGAAGCCCGTGCTCACGCAAACTCACCGTTGAAGGCGGCGTCGAAGCGGGCGCGGGCCTGGGCCACGTCCAGCGGCTCGGGAACCTTGACCAGCCGGCCCATGACCGCCTGGACCCGGCGCTTGGCCTCGCGCGACAGCTTGCCGACGCCGGACATCACCGCCTTCATCTCGGCCATGTCGCCGTTGCAGTGCAGGACCACGTCGCAGCCGGCGGCCAGGCTGTCCTTAGCGCGCTGCTTGAAGTCGCCCGACAGCGCCTTCATCGACAGGTCGTCGCTCATCAGAAGGCCGTCGAAGCCGATCGACTCGCGAATGATCTTCTTGATGGCCTTCCTCGACGTCGTCGCCGGGCGGCCGCGGTCGATGGCCGTGTAGACGACGTGGGCGGTCATCGCCATCGGCATGTCGGACAGCACCCGGAACGGCGCGAAGTCGCGGGCGTCCAGCTCGGCCAGCTTGGCCTTCACGACCGGCAGCTCCAGGTGGCTGTCGCTCAGGGCGCGGCCGTGGCCAGGGATGTGCTTGATGATCGGCAGCACGCCGCCGGCCAAGAGGCCCTCGGCGGCGGCGCGGCCAAGGGTGRCCACCTGCTCGGGCGTGTCGCCATAGGCGCGGTCGCCGATGATCTCGTGGCCTTGCGGGTCCGGCACGTCCAGCACCGGCACGCAGTCGACATTGATGCCCAGGTCCAGCAGGTCGTGGGCGATCAGCCGCGCGCCCAGGCGGGTGACCTCACGGGCCACCAGCGGGTCGTTGGCCGCCAGCGCGCCGTAGGCCGCGCCCGGCGGATATTTTTTCCAGTGGGGGGCTCCAAGGCGAGCGACGCGGCCGCCCTCCTGGTCGATCAGGATCGGGGCGTCGGGACGGCCGACCGTCTCGCGCAACGCCGCCGTCAGGGCCCGGACCTGGTTGGGATCGGCGATGTTGCGCTTGAACAGGATGAAGCCCCACGGCTTCACGTCCCGGAAGAACGCGGCCTCTTCCGCTGTCAGGGTGGTCCCGGCGCAGCCGAGGATGGCGGCGGAGATGGTGGCCATGCGCCCTGCTCCCTTACTTCACGAAGCAGGATTTGCCGGCGGCGGTCAGGGCGTCGCAGAACGCCTTGGCCTCGGCGCGGCTGGCGAAACCGGTGACGGCGGTGCGGTAGAGGGTCGACCCGTTCTTGTCGATCGCCTCGACCCGCTTGCCCTTGCCTGCGGCCATGCCCGGCGCGATGCGGGCGGCGTCGGACCAGGCCTTGTCGGCCAGGGCGGTCGAGGACAGGGCGCCGATCTGCACGCTGGCCGGGCCGCCGGCCGAAGCGGCGGGGGCCGGCGCGGCGGCGGGCTTGGTTGCGACCGTGACCGGCTTGGCGGCCGGGGTCGTCGCCCGGGGCGAGACGGCGGCGGTGGCCAGGCTCTCGATGCTCGG
>NZ_JBFTZS010000589.1:0-2344 GCF_056406675.1 Caulobacter sp. P1_B12_2
GAACAGGCGCGAACAGGCGCCGACAAACGGCCGCCGCGTTCGTCCGCCCCACATAGGACCGCAGGCACTCGGCATAGGTCTTAGGCGCGGCGGGCGCGGCGGCGGCGGGCGTGGCGGTCGGAGCGGCCGTCGTCGCCACCGGACGAACCGTCTGCGGGAAAGCCGTCGTGGGCAGCGTGATCGCCAGCCCCAGGCACACGGCGATCCCGCCGGCCCAGCGCCCGGCCCGGCCGCCCCCAAGCCTGCTCAGATCCCGTGTCACTCCAGACGACCTTTCAATCGCGAGGACGATGCGCGGCCAGGGTCGGCCTGCGTCGATGCGCGGTCAAGTAGAATTGAAGCTGAACAACAACCGGTGCGCGGCGCCAAGTTGGAGGCAGACGCTCGCCTTGGCGGCGTTCGGCGCGGCGGCGTCTGCCCAAGGGACGGGCAAGCGGGCTCGGCGCCCCCGCCCGCTCTTGCCGCGCCCGTCGCGAAGGTCTGTGCTGGACCAGCCCACGCCGGGCGGGCTCAACGACAAGAGGGGTAGACCATGGATAAGCGTCAGTCGGACCAGTCGACCATCGGGCGCCGCTTCTTCCTGCGGGCGGCGGCCCTGGCGGCGGCGACGCCGATCCTCACCGAGGCCGCCCTGGCGCGCGCCGCCGACCCGGCCAAGCCCGCCTCTCCGCCCTCGGGCATGGCCCTGCACGGCCAGGGCCCCAACGTCCCGCCGCCGGGCGCGGTGCTGATCAACGCCAACGAAAACCCGCTGGGCCCGTCCAAGGCCGCCTGCGACGCGATCGCCCGGGTCGCGCCCCTGGGGGGCCGCTACGACCGCAACGGCGAGACCGAGATGCTGGCCCTGACCTTCGCCGCCCAGAACGGGCTGAAGGCCGAGAACGTGGCGGTCTATGCCGGCTCGTCCGAACCGCTGCACTACAGCGTCCTGGCCTTCACCTCGCCGACCCGCAGCTTCGTCACCGCCGATCCGTCCTACGAGGCGGGCATGTACGCGGCCAAGACCAGCCAGGCCAAGATCGTCAAGGTGCCGCTGGCCGCCGACTACGGCCAYGACGTCAAGGCGATGGTCGCCGCCGACCCGAACGCCGGCGTCATCTACATCTGCAATCCCAACAACCCGACCGGCACCACCACCACAAAGCAGGACATCGTCTGGGCGCTGGACCACAAGCCCGCCGGTTCGATCCTGCTGGTCGACGAGGCCTATATCCACCTGTCCGACACCCAGGACACGCTGGACCTGGTGGCCGCCGGCAAGGACCTGATCGTGCTGCGGACCTTCTCCAAGATCTACGGCATGGCCGGCATCCGCTGCGGCTTCGCGGTGGCGCGGCCCGACCTGCTGGCCAAGCTGGCCCCGTTCGGCCAGAACGCCATGCCGATCACCGGCTCGGCCGCCGCCCGCGCCTCGCTGGAGGACAAGGGCCTGGTCGCCGAGCGCAAGAAGATCATCGGCGACACCCGGCGCGACACCCTGGCCTGGCTGAAGGCCAATGATTACAAGGTGATAGGCGCTCCCGAGACCAACTGCTTCATGATCGACACCGGCCGCAACGGCAAATCGGTGATCGCGGCGATGAAGGCCCAGAACGTCTATATCGGCCGCACCTGGCCCATCTGGCCCAACGCCGTGCGCGTCTCGGTCGGCACGCCCGAGGAGATGGCCGCGTTCAAGACGGCCTTCAAGAYGGTGATGGACAGCAAGGCGGTGGCGATGTCGGGGCATGAAGCGGGCGGGCATCGGGCTAACCTGGGGTATTACACGACCGTCTGAGGCCGGGGACCCGCCCTGGGTCAGGGCCATCAGGCGTCGTCGGGCGAGTCGGCTTTTCGCGGCGCTCCCGAGCGGCTCGCGGCGTAGGCGGCTTCCACGGCCTCCAGCCGCAGAAGTCGCCGGCGGATCTCGCGACGGACATAGTCGACGCGCGCGGGCGTGCGCCCGCTGTCGTCCTCTCCAGTGCGCTCCCATTCCGCGCGGCGGGCGGCGCGAGCAAGCGCGCGGGTCTTGGATCGGGGCATCAGGGTCTCCTCTGGCCATGGCTTCGCCGCCTCACGCGGCGGGCCGCTGAAGTTCGGGGAGGGCTGCGGAGCGCCGGGCCAGGCCCGGAAGCTGTTTGAAGAAATACCGTTTCGACCAGGACCAACGCTCCGCGCGGTCGTTATCCGGGAGCGTCCGGCGATCGGCCCTGTTCAGGCCTCGCCAGTCTTGGCCCCCGACGGGCGGGCCGGGCTCGCGTCGCCCGGTCCCTGAACGCACGGGTCGCCCCATGCCTGTCGCGCCGCCAGCCCCTTCATCAACGCCGTATCCGTGTTCCGTGCCCGGCCGGCACCAGATGACGAG
>NZ_JBFTZS010000590.1:0-2341 GCF_056406675.1 Caulobacter sp. P1_B12_2
CTCCCCCTCCGTCGCCCTTTGGACGACACCTCCCCCACAGGGGGAGAATCCTCTACTTCCCCAACCCCGCCAGCGCCTCCGGCCCCACCGCCCCCGGCTTGTCCAGCGGGAAGTCGTAGACCGCCGTCGAGCCGTAGCGATGCGGCGCGTGCGGGTCGCGGCGGCGCTTGTCGAAGGCCAGGACGCGGGTGCCCAGCTTGAAGGCTTCCTTGATGTCGTGGGTGACCATCATGATGGTCAGGCCGTGCTCGCGCCACAGGCCGGTGATCAGCTCGTGCATGTCCAGACGCACGCCCGGGTCCAAGGCCCCGAACGGCTCGTCCAGCAACAAGATGCGCGGCTTCTTGATCAGGGCCTGAGCGATGGCCAGGCGCTGCTGCATGCCGCCCGACAACTGAGCCGGATAGACGTCGCCGCTGTCGCCCAGGCCGACGGCGGCCAGCATGGCGTCGGCCTGCTCCTCCGCCGCCCGGCGCCTAGCGCCCGATAGGCGGCCGCGGAACATCGAGCCCTCGCAGTCCAGACCGAAGACCACGTTGTCGCGGGCGCTGAGGTGCGGAAACACCGAATACTTCTGGAACACCACGCCTCGGTCAGGGCCGGGCTCGGCGCGGAGCTTGCGGCCGTCCAGGTCGATCGCCCCCTTGGTCGGCGCCTCCTGGCCCAGGGCCAGGCGCAGGAAGGTGCTCTTGCCCGCGCCGGACGGCCCGACGATCGAGACGAAGCTGCCCTGCTGGACCGACAGGTCGACATTCTCGAGCACGACCTTGTCGCCGTACTCCACCCAGACGTTGCGGAAGGTCAGCAGAGCCATCTCAGCGCCCCTTCGCGGGATGGGCCCACGGATAGGCGCGGCGGCTGACGGTGCGCAGCGCCCAGTCCATCAGCACGGCCAGGATCGAGATCCAGACGACGTAGGGCAGGATGATGTCCATCGACAGATAGCGGCGGACCAGGAAGATCCGATAGCCCAGACCGACGTCGGCGGCGATGGCCTCGGCCGAGATCAGATAGACCCAGGCCGGGCACAGCGACAGGCGCAAGCTGTCGATCAGCCGGGGCATGGCCTGGGGCAACGCCACCCGCAGGGCCAGTTGCCAGGTGCTGGCGCCCAGGGTCTGGGCCTTGACCAGCTGCTCCTCCGGAATGGCGCCGACCTGGGCGGCCAGGTCGCGGACCATGACCGGGGTGATGCCGATGACGATCAAGGCGATCTTGGCGGTCTCGCCCAGGCCGAAGACGATGAACAATATGGGCAGGATGGCGATCGGCGGCACCACCGCGATGGCCGCCACCAGAGGTCCGAACTTGGCCCTCAGCACCGGCAGCAGACCCAGGCCGAGGCCCAGCACCAAGGCCAGGCCCGTGGAGATCGCCAGGGCGACGCCGATCCGCCTGAGGCTGGCCACGCTGTCGACCACCAGGGGCGCGTCACCGGTCAGCGGATCGACGCTGGCCATCATCTGCACCGCCTCGACCATGGCGGTCGGGGTCGGCAGCAGCTTGTCGCGTGGGTTCTCGGCGTGGCGGGCGTGGGAGGCCATCAGATAGACCAGCGCCACCGCCAGCAACGGCACGAGGCCCAGCAGGACGCTGAGGCCGCCTCGGGGTCTGACGTTCAACAAGCGGCGCATGAAGCGGGTCTGAATCCTTGTCGTTGCAGATGGACCGCTCCGCCCACGGATCTGGGCGGAGCGGTCCGGGTCCGGCTAGAGCTTGCCGTCCGCCGCCTGCTGCACATAGGTCGGGTCGAAGCGCAGCTTCACATTGGCCGGATCGCCCAGCGTCTTGCCATTGGGGAAGCTGATGCCGATGTCGTCCACCGACTTCGCGCCCTGGCCGAACRGGCCCATGCTGAAGCTGAACTTGCGCACCCGGTCGTTGGCGGTGACCAGGTCTGGGCTTACCGTCGCGGCCAGGGCGGCCTTGGGGTCGGCGTAGAGATAGGTCGTCTTCAGCTGGCTCTCGAAACTGGCCAGGTCCGAGCCCGACGCCTTGGCCATCGCCTCGCGCGCGGCCTTGCCTTCCGGGGTCTGGGCGACGGTCAGGGCCATGGTCTCGTACCAGATGCCGGTCAGGGCTTTGCCGAGGTTGGGGTTGGCCTTCAGCTCGTCGGTGCTGACCATCAGGCCGTCGAGGATTTCGCCGGGGATCTTGGAGCTGTCGAACACCAGGGTCGCGCCGGGCATCTTTTTCACTTCCGACAGCTGCGGGTTCCAGGTCACCAGGGCCTTGGTGTCGGCGGCGCTGTAGGCGGCGACGATGTCGGCGTCGGAGGTGTTGACCGTCTTGATGTCGGGCATCTTCAGGCCGGCCGTCTCGAGCGCCCGGGCCAGCAGGT
>NZ_JBFTZS010000591.1:0-2334 GCF_056406675.1 Caulobacter sp. P1_B12_2
CCCGAGGATCAGGCCAAGGTCCGCGACGCCGTCGACAAGGCCTCCGCCCAGKCCTTGCGGGCCGGCGACGTCATCCACCGCATGCGCGAGTTCGTGCGGCGCGGAGCCAGCGAACGCGCGCCCGAGAGCCTGTCCAAGGTGGTCGAGGACGCCGCCGCCCTGGCCCTGATCGGGGCCCGCGAGCACCTGGTCTCGACCCGCTTGCAGCTCGATCCCAAGGCCGACGCCGTCTATGCCGACCGGGTGCAGATCCAGCAGGTGCTGGTAAACCTGATCCGCAACGCCGTCGACGCCATGGCCGACTCGCAACGCCGCGAACTGACCATCGCGAGCCAGCGGCTCGACAACGGCTCTGTCCAGGTCAGCGTCACCGACACCGGATCGGGCATCAGCGACGACTTCCGCGAGCGGCTGTTCCAGCCGTTCATGACCACCAAGGCCGAGGGCATGGGGGTCGGCCTGTCGATCTCGCGCTCGATCATCGAGGCGCACGGCGGGCGCATCTGGGCCGACGCGAACCCGAAAGGCGGCACGGTGTTCCACTTCATCCTGCCGGCCAGACGAGACGACGAGGACGTGATCGATGAGTGAAGCCGTGGTCCATGTGGTCGACGACGACGAGAGCGCCCGCGAGTCCCTGGCGTTCCTGCTGGAGGCCGCCGACTTCGAGGTGGTCAGCCACGCCTCGGCGCTGGCCTTGCTGGACGCCCTGCCCCTGGATGGCGCCGGCTGCGTGATCACCGACATGCGCATGCCCGACATGACCGGGCTGGAGCTGGTGCGGGAGCTCAACGCCCGAGGCTCGCGTGTGCCGGTCATCATGATCACCGGCCATGGCGACATCCCCCTGGCGGTCGAGGCCATGCGAGCCGGGGTGGCCGACTTCATCGAAAAGCCCTTTGGCGAAAGTCGGATGATCGACGCCCTCAACCGCGCCTTGGAAGCCGGCCCTCCGCCGGCCACCACCGCGGTCTCGGACGAGGCGACCCTGGTCCGCCAACGGCTGGAGACCCTGTCGGAGCGCGAGCGCCAAGTGCTGGACGGCGTCGTCGACGGCCAGCCCAACAAGGTCATCGCCCGCGAACTGGGGATCAGCCCGCGTACGGTCGAGATCTATCGCGCCAAGCTGATGGCCAAGATGCACGCCGACAACCTGGCCGCCCTGGTGCGCATGACCCTGTCGGCCCGGCGCGCTTAAACCGCGAGGCGATCGCTTCGTTCAAGCCAGCCTAGGTAATCCTCCTTAGGCGTAGGTCCCGACTGTACCGCTCGGCTCCAGAGGCGGAGAGTGGGCGGGCTACGAGATCGGGAGATCGCCATGCTGTCCGTGATCCAGACCGCCGCCCCCACCGTCACCCGCCAGCCGGCGGCGATCGTGCTCGACGGCCTGCACCTGAGCTACGGCCCGGGCGTGACGATCTTCGACGAGGGCCAGCCGGCCGACCGGATCTACCAGCTGATCTCCGGATCCTTGCGCACCTGCCGCCTCCTGCGCGACGGGCGGCGGCAGATCGAGACCTTCCACTTCGCCGGCGACGTGTTTGGCCTGGAGAGCGGCGAGAGCTATCGCGTGGCCGCCCAGACCCTGAGCCCGACCCTGGTGCGGGCCATGCCGCGTCCCGCCCTGGAAGCCCTGGCCCAAGAGCGCGGCGACGTGGCCCGCCGCCTGCTGGAGCTGACCACCGACAGCCTGCGCCGCTGCCAGGACCACGTGCTGATGCTGGGCCGCCGCACCGCCTGCGAGCGCGTCGCCGCTCTGCTGCTGGACCTGGCCGAGCGCACGGGCGCCCAGGCCCTGCTCGACGTGCCGATGACCCGCCAGGACATGGCCGACTATCTGGGCCTGACCATCGAGACTGTGTCGCGCACCTTCACCCAGTTCCAGCACGACGGCCTGATCGCCTTGCCGACCACCCGCAAGGTGCTGCTGCGCGATCGCCGCGCCCTGGAAGCGATGGTGGACTGAGCGCGGCCTAAGCCGCCGTCTTCACGATCACGGCGTGGCCGTTGAGATTGTGCAGCGTCAACGCGCCGGGGATGTCCAGGCGGTCGTTCACCAGCTTGGTGACCCCCGTGCAGGACGAGAAGCCGTAGTCGTCGAACACCACGACGCCGCCCACCGGCATGCGCGGCCACACCCATTCCAGGATGTGCAGCGCCGAGTCGTAGACATCGACGTCGATGTGGCAGAGCGCGAACCGCCGGTCGGCGACCCGGTCGGCGGTGTCGTCGGGGAAGATTCCCGTCAGCAGGCTGACATTGGAAAGCCCCAACTGATCGGCCAGCGCCCGGACGATCTGCTCGGAGGTGTCGGCGTGCTCGCCGCCCTTGTAG
>NZ_JBFTZS010000592.1:0-2329 GCF_056406675.1 Caulobacter sp. P1_B12_2
GATCACCCCGCGCTCGGCCTCGGTCGGGGCGGCGGCGGTGACGTCAGGCGTGCTGGGCGGCGTGGCCGCCTGGGCCTCGGGCGCGGCCAATCCCAGAGCGAAGATGACGGAAGCAAGACTCATGACGCGGTACCCCCAAAGCCCCCAAGCCTTGTGGCCGCGAACCTGTCGATCCGACTGCACTGGAACCAGTTACAAAACGGAAAGGTAGGTTACAATTGTGAAATGTTTCCGCCGATCACCTTGGTGGCGGGCAGATTTTCGTTTCGATTCAATACCTAAGGCCTAAATCGGCCTAGACCGCAGTGCCGCCCACGGTCAGGCCGGTGATCTTCAGCGAGGGCTGGCCCACGCCGACCGGCACGCCTTGGCCCGACTTGCCGCAGACGCCGATGCCGGGGTCGAAGTCGAAGTCGTGGCCGATCATCGTCACCTTGGTCAGGGCGTTGGGACCGTCGCCGATCAGGGTCGCGCCCTTGACCGGGGCGGTGATCTTGCCGTCCTCGACCAGATAGGCCTCGGTGCACTGGAAGACGAACTTGCCGTTGGTGATGTCCACCTGGCCGCCGCCGAAATTGGCGCAGTAGAGGCCGCGCTTCATCGAGGCGATCATCTCGGCCGGGTCGTCATTGCCCGCCAGCATGCCGGTGTTGGTCATGCGCGGCATCGGCATGTGGGCGTAGGACTGGCGGCGGCCGTTGCCGGTCGGGGCCATGCCCATCAGCCGGGCGCTCATCCGGTCGTGCATGTAGCCGACCAGGACGCCGTCCTCGATCAGCACGGTGCGTTCGGTGGGCGTGCCCTCGTCGTCGATGGTCAGCGAGCCGCGGCGGCCGGGGATCGAGCCGTCGTCGAACACGGTCACGCCCTCGGCGGCGACCCGCTCGCCGATGCGGCCGGAGAAGGCGCTGATGCCCTTGCGGTTGAAGTCGCCTTCCAGGCCGTGGCCGACAGCCTCGTGCAGCAGCACGCCGTTCCAGCCGGGGCCGAGCACCACGTCCATTTCGCCGGCCGGGCAGGCGACGGCGTCGAGGTTGACCAAGGCCATGCGCAGGGCCTCGTCGACCTGCTCCTGCCACTTGTCGGGGCTGATCCAGGCGGCGAAGCCGGCGCGGCCGCCGGCGCCGGATGAGCCGGCTTCGCGCTTGCCGTCCTTCTCGACCGTGACCTGGACGTTGACGCGGACCAGGGGCCGCACGTCGCGCAACAGGCGGCCGTCGGCGCGCAGGATCTCGACCACCCGGCGCTCGCCGGCCATCGAGGCCATGACCTGGACGACGCGCGGATCGCGGGCCCGGGCGAAGGCGTCGATCTCCTGGAGCAAGGACACCTTGTCGGAGAAGGCGGGGGACGAGACCGGGTCGTCCTCGCCGTAGAGCTTTTCGTTGGTGGCGCGCGGGGCCTCGGCGCTGACGCCGGCATAGCCGCGGCGGGCCAGCTTGGCCGAATCGGCGGCGCGGCCGATGGCGGCTTCCGAGATCTCGGCGGAGTGGGCGTAGCCGGCGGTCTCGCCGGCCACCACGCGCAGGCCGAAACCCTCGCCCGAATCGTAGGAGGCGCTCTTCAGCCGGCCGTCGTCGAAGACGAAGGCCTCGCTCTCGGAGCGTTCGACGAACAGCTCCCCGTCGTCGGCTCCGGCCAGAGCCTCGCCCAGGATGGCGCGGGCGCGTTCGGGATCGACGCCGGCTTCGGCGAGCAGGGACGGGGCGGTCATGAGAGCGGTCATGGCTTACAGGTAGGCGTTTCGTCCGCCCCCGTCATCACCCCGGCGACGATTCGCCCCTTTCTTCTGCTCACCCGCGACGCGGGGGATGTGGCGCGATGCGGATACGCATCGTGACGGAGGGGGCGTCGTGCGGCGGCCGCGCCCCCTCCGTCTCGTCGCTGCGCGCCGAKCCACCTCCCCCGCTTTGCGGGTGAGGAGAAAACGCAACGCACCCACCTTCTCGCCGCCCCCGCGACACGCTACTCTGCGCGCTTCGTTCCAGTTCTCGCTTTACGATGGACCGCATGGCCCAGACCAATCCGCCTGAAGACCTGATGCAATACGAGGCGATGGCCCAGGACGCCCTGCGCGGCGTCGTGAAGGCTGCGTTGAAGAAGGCCGCCGCGCCCGGCGGCCTGCCCGAACCGCATCATCTCTACATCACCTTCAAGACCCAGGCGGCGGGCGTCTCGGGCCCGCAGGATCTGCTGGGCAAGTACCCCGACGAGATGACCATCATCCTGCAGCACCAGTACTGGGACCTGGCGCCGGGCGAGACCTTCTTCTCGGTGACCCTGAAGTTCGGCGGCCAGCCCAAGCGGCTGTCGGTGCCCTACGCGGCGG
>NZ_JBFTZS010000593.1:0-2322 GCF_056406675.1 Caulobacter sp. P1_B12_2
GCCTGGCCCGGGCGCAGGGTCTCCAGCAGGGCGGCGGCGGCCTCGACCGGGTCGCGCTCGGCCAGGCGGGCCAGCAGGTCCGGATCGGCGGTCCGGGCCATGGCCGGTAAAGCCGAGTCAACGACCAAGGATGGGAGCAGCGGCAGGTTCAGCACCAGGGCCTTGCCCGGGCGGTGGTTCCAGTGGCCCGAGAACCGGCCGTGCAGCAGCACGTCGCCGGCCCGCACTCGCCAGCGCCCCCGCTCGCCGGCCTCCTCGTAGCCGCCGTCCAGCACGACGGCGGCATAGGCCTCGTCGTGGATGTGACGCGGGATGGTTTCGCCGGGGACGAGGCGGGAGCGCAGGGCGGACATGCCGGGAGCTTAGCGGCAAAACCGCGTTCGGCGACTTAAAGCCTCGTCATGTTTGGTCGGTCACGGATGGGCCTGCAGATAGGCGATCAGATCGGCGCGGTCCTGGGCCGAGGCGGTCCTGGCGCCCATCGAGGTCCCGGGCGCGAACCCCTTGGGATCGGCCAGCCAGGCGTCCAGGGTCTGGGCGTTCCAGGTGAAGTCGCGAGACGCCAGGGCCTTGCTGTAGCGGAAGTCCGGTACGGCCGCGACGTGGCGACCGTAGACGCCGCGATGGCGCGGTCCGATCTTGTTGCGGTCCAGCGCATGGCAGAACGCGCAGCGCTTGCCGTAGAGCGCCTCGCCGTGCGCCGGGTCGCCGGCGGGCGGACCGGCCAGGGCGGGCGAGGCGGCCAGCAGCAGGGCGGCGGCCAGGACAAGCCGCCTCACGTCCGCACCTCCATCAGGCATCGCGCCGCCAGGCGACCCGCCGTGCGCGCGGCCTCGGCGCCGGATCGCGCCGCGTCCAGCCGTCGCACGAAGGTCACCGACGCGCCGGTGGCCAGCAGGGCGTCCTCGACCTCCGGACAGCCGCCGTCCGCCGCGATCGCCACCACATGGCGTAGCTGGGCTTGGCCGACGGCCCGGGCGAGAGCCGTCGAGGGGGCGCGAGGCGTCAGCATCACGCAGGCGGCTTCGACTCCGCTGAACGCGGCGGCCAAGGCGTCGGCGTCGTCAGGCGCGGCGATGACCAGCTCGATCCCCTGGGTCCACAGGCAGGCCGCCCGTTCGGGGTCGCGGGCCAGGGCCCTGACCCGGATCCCGCATCGCCGCAGCTCGGCCAGGGCCGCGCCGCCGCTCGCGCCCATCGCTTCCATGATCGCGAACATCGCCGCCTCCATCGATCGGATGCAGGGACATAGCGCGGTGGTTTGGCGCTCCGTAAGTACGCACTATTTTGATACCGTCGTCCGCCACGCCCTCTGGAGCGCCGCCATGTCCAAGTCGTCCGTTCCCTGGTGCTCGGTGTCGGCCACGGTCGATGTGATCAGCGGCAAGTGGAAGCCGACGATCCTCTACTATCTCAAGGACCGCCCGCGCCGCTTCAACGAGCTGCGGCGCCTGACCCCCTACGTCACCCAGCGCATCCTGACCCTGCAACTGCGCGAGCTGGAGAGCGACGGGATCATCTCGCGGACGGTGCTGGGCCAGGTTCCGCCGTCGGTGGAGTACGCCATCACCGAACGCGGACTGACGCTGGCGCCGCTGCTGGACCAGATGGGCGACTGGGGTGCGGCCCATGCCCAGCGGCCCAAGCAGGACACCGCCGGCGAAGAGGCTATCGCACCGACGTCCACGGCCGGCTCAGAAGCACCGCGCAGTTGATCAGCCCGACCAGGGAATAGGTCTGCGGATAGTTCCCCCACAGCTCGCCGTCGGCGAAGCCGATGTCCTCCGAGAGGAGGCCGGCGGTGGTGCGGCGGGCCAGCATCTCCTCGAACAGCGACCGCGCCTCGTCGATGCGGCCGGCCAGGTACAGGGCCTCGACCAGCCAGAAGGTGCAGATGTTGAACGCCGTCTGCGGCGCGCCGAAGTCGTCGGGAATGGCGTAGCGCAGCAGGTAGGAGCCCTTGCGCAGGCCCGCCTCGACGGCGGCGACCGTGGCCTCGTTGCGCGGGTCGTTGGCCTCGATGAACCGCAGGTCGACCAGTTGCAGCAGGCTGGCGTCCAGCTCGTCGCCCTCGAAGGTGGCGGCGAAGCGGCCCAGGTCGGCGTTCCAGGCCCGCTCGTCGATGGTCTGGCGCACCTTGGCGGCGCGCGCGTTCCAGAAGTCGGCGCGCTCGGTCAGGCCCAGGCGGGCGGCGGCGTTGCCCAGCCGGTCGCAGGCCGCCCAGCACATCACCGCCGAATAGGTGTGGACATTGGCCCGGCCGCGGAACTCCCACAGGCTGGCGTCGGGCTGGTCGTGCAACTGGAAAGCCCGCTCGCCGAC
>NZ_JBFTZS010000594.1:0-2288 GCF_056406675.1 Caulobacter sp. P1_B12_2
GATCCTCTCCCTGGCCTGGATGGTGGTGGTCCCCGCCATGGTGACCGAACGGTTGGGCGTGATGGAGTCCATTCGTCGCAGCAACACGCTGACAGGGAACGCCAGGGGTGAGATCTTCGGCTTGTCGGTCGCGATCGGTCTGGGCGGGTGGCTGGCCGCCTGGCTTGTCACCCTGGTCACGGGAGCCTTGGACATTCCCCTCGTCACCTTCATCGCCTCTCCGGCGCTCCAGGCCCTGACCGGCCTCTTCAGCGCGCTTGTCGCCGTGGCGGTCTACCAGGAGCTGCGCATGAACAAGGAAGGCACGCCGACGGACCGCCTGGTCGAGGTCTTCGCCTAGCTCTTGTCGTGCTTGTCCTTGCGGCGCTTGCCTAGCAGCAGCCGCGACTCCAGGCGGCCGCGCAGGGCGGCGTAGTAGGCGGCCAGGAAGTCGCCGTCCGACTCGTCGGGCGCGGCCTTCCAGCCGATCTTCAGGCGGATACGGGCGGCCACCAAGGCGATGGTCTTGATCTCGTAGCGGCGCAGCACGTCTTCCAGCACGTGCAGCTCCTTGACCCCGTAGGCGTCGAGCTGGGCCATGGTGAACTTGAACCGGCCCACCGACGGCCGCGAGGTCTCGACCAGGTCGGGCGCCAGCTTGCGGGTCGGCGCCTTGACCACCCAGGTCCCGGCCACCAGGTCGCCCACCCGCAGGCGGTCGCGGTTGAACAGCGGGAACAGCACGAAGACGGCGCACCAGAGCAGGCCCAGAAGGTTGATCCAGGCCCCCACCTGGTCGCCGTTGGAAGCCAGGAAGCTGAGCGGCAAATACAGCTCGATCTCGCGCATCGCGTTGCGGGCGAAGATCGCGTCGGCGGTCAGGCGGCCGCCGTTGCGGGCCGCCACGCGCAGGCCCATGGCCCGCTTGCCCAGCGTCGCCGCGCCGGGGGTCAGCTCGAACAGCACGAAATACAGATTTCGCAGCACGAAGAACACCAGCAGCGCCGCCGTGCCGATCACCTCCCAGCCCTTGCCCTTGGAGCCGATCATCGCCAGCAGGGCCAGCAGGGCGAAAGCGATCAGCACACCCAGCATGACGGCCAGGTCGATCAGCACGGCGGCGGCGCGCTCGCCGGCGTCGCCCAGGCGCAGCTTCAGGTCCACGCCCTCGGGGGTGACCAGCGACCGGGCCCGGTTGTCCTCGCGAAGCATCGGATCGTTGATCGTCGCCGTCGCTGTCGCCGCGACCTTGGCTTTCTTCCACGGCGGCTTCATCAGACGACGCTCCGGCGGCGCGGCAGGTACAGATAGGCGGGCCAGGCGACCAGGGTGGCCAGGCCGATGCCATAGCGGGCGAAGTCGTTCTGGATCACCTGCCGCCCCACCCCTTCCAGGATGCCGGCGCAGAACAGCATGACCACCACGCCCGCCATCAGGGTGGCCGACTGCCGGCCGGCCTGGGCCATGGCGGCCGGACGGCTCAGATCGCCGGGGAAGGCCAGGGTCCAGCCGATCCGCAGGCCCGCCGCGCCGGCCAGGATCACGGCCGAGATCTCGGTGACCCCGTGGATCGCCAGCCAGCCGCCGGCCTCGAAGCCCAGCCCCTTCATGCCGAACGCCGCCAGGAAGGCCCCCAGCATCGCGCCGTTGTAGCCCATCAGGAGGGCGGTCGGCAGGCAGAAGGCGAAGCCGAGCGCGAAGGCGAAGATCGCCACGCCCGAATTGTGGGTGAACAGGAAGGCGGCGAACACCGACAGGCCCTTGTGCTCGCCGGTGTCGTAGAGCGTGGCCCGCATCGCCTCGACCGAGGCCGTCGGCCCGCGCCCGCCCGCCAGGCTGTCCGGCACGAAGGCGCTGAACCAGTCGGGGTCGTGCAAGGTCAGGTAATAGGCGGCCAGCACGCCGGCCAGGGTCAGCAGGAAGCTGACGAGGGTCTCGCGCCACAGCGCCTTGGCGGCGTTCGGCCAGGCATGGCCGAAGAAGCCGCCCACCCGCTCGACCAGGTTGGTCCGCGTGCCGTAGACCAGGAAATAGGCCCGGGTGCTGAGGCTCTCCAGATAGTCGACCAGCCCCTGGTCCAGCGAGGTGGCGCGGGCCACCGACAGCGACGACAGCGCCTGGCGGTAGAGCACCGGCATGGCCAGCAGCTCCTCGTCGCTCAGCGCCCGGGCCGAGCCCTTGCCGACCTTGGTCAGAAGCTTTTCCAGCCGCCGCCAGTCGTCCTCGCGTTCGGCGYGGAAGCGATAGCTCTTCAGGTGCAGCTCGGCCATCAGAGCAGGTCCCGGCGCTTGAGGTCCAGATAGCTGGCC
>NZ_JBFTZS010000595.1:0-2280 GCF_056406675.1 Caulobacter sp. P1_B12_2
GGCTCGAACGAGGCCGCCGCGCCCGCCGCCAAGCCCGAGAAGAAGACCAAGAAGCATCAAAAGCCGGCCGGAGCCGAAGCCAAGCCGGACACCAGCTCGGATGCGCCCAAGTAGGCTCCACGCTCCTGACCTGAAAAAGGGCCCGTCGCGCGAGCGGCGGGCCCTTTGTCTTCAGTGCGAAGGCGGCGTCAGCGGCCTTACAGCCCCAGCTTGCTCCGCAGCAGTTCGTTGACGGTGGCCGGATTGGCCTTGCCGCCGGTCTCCTTCATCACCTGGCCGACGAACCAGCCGATGGCCTGGGGCTTTTCCTTCACGGCCTCGGCCTTGTCGGGGTTGGCCGCGATCAGCGTATCGATGGCCGCCTCGATGGCGCCGGTGTCGTTGATCTGCACCAGGCCGCGCTTCTCGACGATCTCGGACGGGCGGCCCTCGCCGGCCCACATGTGCTCGAAGACCTCCTTGGCGATCTTGGAGCTGATAGTGCCGTTCTCGATCAGCTCGACCAGCTGGGCGATGTCCGACGACGGCAACGGCGAGGCGGCGATCTCGTGGCCGCCGGCCGACAGCTTGGACAGCAGCTCGTTGGTCACCCAGTTGGACACCAGCTTGGCGTCGCGGCCTTTCGCGGCGGCTTCGAAGTAGTCCGCGCGGTCGGCCTCGATGATCAGCACGCCGGCGTCATAGGCCGACAGACCGTACTGGCTCTGCAAGCGCTGCTTCTTGGCGTCCGGCAGTTCCGGCAGGGTCTCTTCGATCGCCTTCACCCAGGCCGGATCCAGGACCAGCGGCAGCAGGTCCGGATCGGGGAAGTAGCGATAGTCGTGCGCCTCTTCCTTCGACCGCATCGAGCGGGTCTCCAGCTTGTTCGGGTCGAACAGCCGGGTCTCCTGGTCGATCTTGCCGCCGTCCTCCAGGATCTCGATCTGACGACGGGCCTCGTATTCGATGGCCTGCTGAATATAGCGGTAGCTGTTGACGTTCTTGATCTCGCAGCGCGTGCCCAGGTGGCTGAAGCTGCCGGTCTCGCGGAACTTCTCGTAGTCACCGGGGCGGCAGACCGAGACGTTGACGTCGGCGCGCAGGTTGCCCTTGTCCATGTCGCCGTCGCAGGTGCCCAGATAGACCAGGATCGTGCGGATCTTTTTCACATAGGCCGCCGCCTCTTCCGAGGTGCGCATGTCGGGCTTGGAGACGATCTCCATCAGCGCCGTGCCCGCGCGGTTCAGGTCGACATAGGTGGCGTTCGGGTCCTGGTCGTGCAGCGACTTGCCGGCGTCCTGCTCCAGGTGCAGGCGCTCGATACGCACGTCGAAGGTCGTGCCGTCGTCACGCTCGACGGTGACGAGGCCCTCGCCGACGATCGGCTGGTCGAACTGGCTGATCTGATAGCCCTGCGGCAGATCGGGATAGAAGTAGTTCTTGCGGTCGAACCGGCTCTTCAGATTGATCTGCGCCTTCAGGCCCAGGCCGGTCTTGACCGCCTGCTCGACGCAGAAGCCGTTCAGCACCGGCAACATGCCGGGCATGGCCGCGTCCACCAGGCTGACCTGCTGGTTCGGCCCCGCACCGAAGCCGACGGCGGCGCCGGAGAACAGCTTGGACACGCTGGCCACCTGGGCGTGGATCTCGAGGCCGAGAACGATTTCCCAGGGGCCGGTGCGGCCTTGGATCACTTTGGAATCTTGCGTCATGGCCGCCTGTCTACACCGTGGGGTCGGGGAGAAAAAGCCTGAGGCGAAGCGCATTGTAAGAGGGAACGGCGCTGCGCGCCGCTCCCTCCTCAAGCTAGGGCAGGTGTTGTTTCAAGCTCTCTGGATTGTGGCGCCAATTCGTCAAAATCAGCACCATTCCAAGAATGCAGGAACCGCCACCGCAGCCCCCCGTTGACTCCCCGAACACGAATTACGCAATGGAGGAAGTCATGGCTGTTCTGAACCTCAGCGCCAACGAACCTTATATCGCCCCGACCACCACCGCCGATTCCTCGGCTCTGTTTCCCAGCGCGCCTGTCTATGCTCGCACGTCGACGAAGAAGTCTTCGTCGAACCTGCCGCTGCTGATCGGCCTGCCGGTGCTCGCCGTCGCCGTCRGGGGCCTGACCTGGGGCCTGATGAACAAGCCGGCCCAGTCGCCGGCGGACGAAGCCCCTGTCCAGTTGGCCGAAGCGACGCCCGCGCCGCTCGCCGCCGAGCCCGCCCCGATGCCGACGCCCGCCCCGGCCGCCGAAACGCCTGTCGCCACCCCGGCTCCGACCCAGGTCGCTCGCGCCGAGACGGCTCC
>NZ_JBFTZS010000596.1:0-2280 GCF_056406675.1 Caulobacter sp. P1_B12_2
ATGTTCCCCAGATACTCGAACGGCGGCATGTTCCGCGTCGCCTCGCCGTGGGCCAGCATCGAGATCAGGTCGTTGCCGGGCTCGGTCGAATTGACCCGCTGGTTCCACAGCTCGGTGAAATAGGCCAGGCATTCCAGCAGCTCAGCCCGGCGCTGGTCCTCGCTGTCGACGACGCCGGCCCCCGGCACGGCGGTGGTGACGTCGGACCAGCGGGTCAGCTTGCGGCGCTCCTCCCAGGGGAAGTCGAACAGGGTGGCCAGCATCTGGGTGGTCAGCTCGATCGACACCTTGTCGACCCAGTCGAAGGTCTCGCCGATCGGCAGGCCGTCCAGGATGCCGCCGACCCGCTCGCGGATCGTGCCCTCCAGCAGCGCCAGGTTCACCGGCGAGACGATCGGGCTGACGGTCTTGCGCTGAATGTCGTGCTTGGGCGGATCCATGGCGATGAACATCGGCAGGACGAAGTCCTCGTCGAAATTCCGGATCGTGATGCCGCCGAAGCTGGAGTCCGACGAGAACACCTGATGCGTGGTGTCGACCGTCATGATGTCGGCATAGCGGGTGACCGACCAATAGGGCCCGTGCTCGCTCTCGGCGCAGTAGTGCACCGGGTCCTCGGCTCGGAGCCGCTCGAAATAGGGCCAGTGGGCGTCGGCCTGGAACAGGGCGGGATCGGCGACGTCGATCTGGTCCAGGGGCATGGCGTAGGCCCTGGCGCGGGCGGCGTCCGCATCGCCCGAAAGATCGATGGCTCCATCGCTCATGGCGATCTCCCTGAGATTATTGCGTGAAACAACTGTTTTGACGATGGAGCCATAACGCGGTTCGTTTGTCACGATGACGCAAGCGGCAGCCTGCCCTCTTGCTTGAGAGGGGCGGCGGGTCCATCTCTCCGGCATGTTCATCCAGACCGAAACCACGCCCAATCCCGAGGTCCTGAAGTTCCTGCCCGGCCGCGAAGTGCTGGGTGAGGGCGCGCGGGAGTTCAAGACGGCGGAAGAGGGCGACTCCTCGCCCCTGGCCGAGGCCCTGTTCCGCCTCGGCGACGTCAACCGCGTGTTCTTCGGTCCGGACTTTCTGACGGTGACCAAGGCCGAGGGCGCGGAGTGGCCGCACCTGAAGGCGCCGATCCTGGCCGCCATCATGGATCACTTCACCAGCGGCCGGCCCCTGCTGCTGGACGCCACCGAGAGCGGCCACGACGAGGACGGCGTCTATGACGACGAAACCTCGCAGATCGTCGCCGAGATCAAGGACCTGCTCGACACCCGCATCCGCCCGGCCGTGGCCCAGGACGGCGGCGACATCGTGTTCAGCAAGTTCGAACCCGCGACCGGCGTGGTGTGGCTGCACATGCGCGGCGCCTGCTCGGGCTGCCCGTCCTCGTCGGCCACGCTGAAGGCCGGGGTCGAGAACATGCTCAAGCACTATGTGCCGGAAGTGACCCGGGTCGAGCAGACGCTCTAGGGCGGCGGTCCTCGCGCGTGCGCGTTTGGGCAAGGGAATGCGCCCGCGGCGTCTTGCCAGCGCGATCGCGCGTCCTTATCGTAACTGTATAAGTTGCAATTATATCGCCCATAAGGATCGCTGATGGCCAAGCTCGCCGATACGGCTCTCGACCAACTGTTCACGAAGGCCCGCACCCGCAACGGCTGGAGCGACCAGCCCATCCCCGAGCCGGTGCTGCGCGAGCTGTACGACCTGGTGAAGTTCGGCCCGACCGCGGCCAACACCACCCCGGCGCGTTTCACCTTCGTCCAGAGCGATGAAGCGAAGGCCAAGCTGGCGGCGCTGTCTTCGGGCTCGAACGGCGCCAAGATCCTCAAGGCCCCGGTCACGGTGATCATCGGCTACGACCTGGACTTCCCCGAGACCCTGGACCGCCTGTTCCCCAACGCGCCGGGCGCCAAGACCTGGTTCGGCGACCCCGTGGCCAAGGAAGTCGGCGCGCTGCGCAACAGCTCGCTGCAGGGCGGTTATTTCATCCTGGCGGCCCGGGCCCTGGGCCTGGACGTCGGTCCGATGTCGGGCTTCGACAACGCCGGCGTCGACGCGGCGTTCTTCGCGGGCACCAACATCAAGTCCAACTTCATCGCCTCGATCGGCTACGGCACCGAAGAGAACCTGTTCCCGCGCAATCCGCGCCTCGACTTCGAGGAAGCCGCGCAGATCGTTTGATCGGCGGGGACGCCCCCTCCGTCGGGCTTCGCCCGCCACCTCCCCCGTTGCACGGGGGAGGAGAGGCTGATCCGTTTCCTCCTCGCCCGCCCACTCCTCGCC
>NZ_JBFTZS010000597.1:0-2243 GCF_056406675.1 Caulobacter sp. P1_B12_2
CTGATGGCCAACGCCGTGGCGATCACCCGCGACGGCCTGCAGGTGCAACCCAGCGACCGCGCCGTCTCGTGGCTGCCGCTCTATCACGACATGGGCCTGATCGGCTTCCTGCTGAGCCCCATGACCAGCCAGATGACGGTCGACCTGCTGCCCACCGGCGCCTTCGTGCGCCGGCCGCTGCTGTGGCTGGACCTGATCACCAAGAACGGCGGCACCATCAGCTACAGCCCGACCTTCGGCTACGAGTTGTGCGCCCGCCGCGCCGAGGTGGCTTCGATCGAGCACCTGAACCTGTCGGGCTGGCGCAGCGCCGGCCTGGGCGGCGACATGATCCGCACCGGTCCGCTGCGCGCCTTCGCCGAGCGGTTCGCCAGCGTCGGCTTCTCGGACAAGGCGTTCGTGGCCAGCTACGGCATGGCCGAGGCGACCCTGGCGCTGTCGATGGCCCCACTGGGCGGCGGCCTGAAGACCGAACGCCTGGACGTCGAGCGCCTGGAGCAGCACGAGGCCGTCCTCACCGAAGACACCGAGCGCTCGCGCGAGTTCGCCCGCAATGGCCCGGCCCTGCCCGGCCACGAGCTGGAAGTGCGCGACGAGAACGGCGCTGTCCTGCCCGAGCGCGGCGTGGGCCGCATCTACGCCCGCGGCCCCAGCCTGATGCGGGAATATTTCGAGCAGCCGCAGGAGACCGCCCGCGTGCTGTCGGCCGACGGCTGGCTGGACACCGGCGACCTGGGCTACCTGATCGACGGCGAGATCGTCATCACCGGCCGCGGCAAGGATCTGATCATCCTCAACGGCCGCAACATCTGGCCGCAGGACCTGGAATGGACCGCCGAGGCCGAGGTCGAGGGTCTGCGCAGCGGCGACGTGGCCGCCTTCTCGGTCCCGGGCGACGGCGAGGAGACGGTGGTGGTGCTGGTCCAGGCGCGCGGCGGCGACGCCGAGACCCGCGCGGCCCTGGTCGAGAAGATCGCCGGCGTTCTGCGCCTGCGCCATCAGGTCGAGGCCCAGGTCCAGTTGGTGGGCGCCCACGCCCTGCCTCAGACCTCGTCGGGCAAGCTCAGCCGCTCCAAGGCCAAGGCCGCCTACCTGGCCGGCGCCTACGTCGTCGCAGAGCGCGCCTGACATGAACCCGGCCCGGAATGGGCCTGTGGTCGCCGTCACCGGCGCCACGGGCTTCCTGGGCCGCCGTCTGATCAAGATCCTCGCCGAGCAAGGATGGACCGTCCGCATTCTGGCCCGGCGCGACATCGCCGATCCCGCCTGGACAGGGTTCGAACCGCAGCTGGTGATCGGCGATCTGGCCAACGCCCGCGCCCTGGCCGCGCTCTGCGACGGCGTCGAGGCGGTCGTTCACGTGGCCGGCCTGATCAAGGCGCGGGACCGCGCGGCCTTCGACAAGGCCAATGTCGAGGGCTCTCGGCAGGTCGCGAAAGCGGCCAAGGCGGCGGGGGCCCGGCTGGTGCTGGTCTCCAGCCTGGCGGCCCGCGAACCGCAATTGTCCGATTACGCCGCCAGCAAGCGTGGCGGAGAAGACGCAGCCCGCGAGATTTTTGGCGGTGATCTGACCATTGTCCGCCCGCCCGCCATCTACGGCCCCGGCGACCTAGAGACCCTCAGACTGTTCAAAATGGCCTCGGAATCGGCCTTTTTGCCGGTTTTGAGCCCAAAAACCCGCATGGCCTGGATCCACGCCGACGACGCCGCGGCGCGCATAGCCAGCTTGGTCAAAACGCCGCGCCCCGGCCTGCTCAGCTTGTCCGACGACCGCCCGGAAGGGTATGGCTGGGTCGAACTCATGCAAACCGCGTCCAAAGCGGTCGGCGCGTCGCCAAGATTGGTCCGAATTCCCTCGGGAACGATCAAGGCTTTGGCGGTATTGTCAAAATGGGCGTCAATCGCCACCGGGAAGGACTCAATTCTCACGCCGGGCAAGGCTCGGGAGTTGCTTCACGGCGATTGGGCCCTATCTAGCAACGATCCGATTCCGGACTTTCCCCCGGTAAGATACTCTCTCGAAGCGGGATTCGCGCAAAGCGTGCGCTGGTACCGATCGGAAGGTTGGTTGAAGGAAAAAAACTCCCGGAAATAGCCGAATCCGGCGATTTTCTGGCAGGACGGCTGTTACAATTCGGTTATGTAGAAGTTTGGTCGGGGTACTGTCGGGTCGATGGAAGCGGTTACGGATATCACTTTGCGTGAAATCGGCCTGGCCACGAGCAAGGTGCTCGGGCGTTCGG
>NZ_JBFTZS010000598.1:0-2226 GCF_056406675.1 Caulobacter sp. P1_B12_2
GTGTGGATGTGGGCGTCGCGGGGCGGGGAGGCGGGAAGGGGCGTCCAGGTCTTGCCGCCGTCGGTCGAGCGGAAGCCGGCGGTCGGCGTCGGGTCGCTGGTCCGCACCAGGATCTCGGGACGCAGGGCCGCGAAGTCGAGGCCGCGATTGGTGCCGCCGTGCGGGTCGAAATAGCGGCTGCCCCCCGCGCTATCGAGATCGTCGTGCCGGAAGCCGCCGATGTCGCCGATCGTGCTGATCAACGGCGCGCCCGGCGGGGTGACCAGTTCCAGGGCCACCGTTTCTTCCAGCCCTTCGTCGTCGAACCGCCAGGACGTGCGGCCCGAGCGGTCGGCTTCGGTCAGGTTCCGGGTCCGCCACAGGCCGTAGCCGGTGACATAGATCGCCTCATTCGGATTGGTCGGGTCGATGTCGATGTCGCCGATCCAGTGGCCCATCCGGCGGCCGGCCTTGCTTTCCAGGCTGTGGATCCAGGGCGCGCGGCCGACATCGTGCTCGGACGTATCGCGCAAGGCCTTCCAGCTCTTGCCGCCGTCGGCGCTGCGGAAGACGTCGTCGCCCATGGCCCAGCGGTCGAGGGTGGAGACCACGATCACGCCGGGACGAGCCGGGTCCAGGCTCAGGCCGCCATAGCCGAACACGTCGGTTCCGCTCGGCTTGACCGGCGTGATGTCGGTCCAGGCGCCGCTATCGGGGTCCAGTTTCCAGACCGCCCCGTCGGTCACGCCGTTGGGGCCCAAGCCGTTGCCGTAGGCGACATGGACGACGCCCTTGGCGTCGATCGCCAGATGGTGCGGGACCAGGCCCTTGGGCTGGCCGGTGACCAGGCCCCAGGTCGCGCCGCCGTCGGTGCTGACCAGCAGGCCRCCGTCGCTCRTCGTAGCGAACCCGGCATAGACGATCGCCGTCCCACCGGTCTTGGTCTTCAGGACCGGATCGAAGGCCACCAGGGTGACGTGGACCTTCGGGAAGGCCTCGACCCGCGACCAGGTCGCGCCATGGTCGGCGCTGCGATAGAGCCCGTCCTTGGCGCCGAGCAGCAGCACCGCGCCGTTGGCGGGGTCGACCATCAGCCGCTCGCCGGTGTTGCGACCGTCCTCGTTGCCGCCGATCTTGACTGGCAGCTCGGCCTTGGCCCAGGTCGCGCCGCGATCGGTGGAGCGCAGTACGGCCCCGCCGCGCGCGCCGTCGCGGGTGTATTCGCCGGCCGCCATGTAGAGCCGGTTCGGGTCGCGCGGATCGACGGCCAAGCTCAAGGCTCCGGCCAACTGTCCGTCGGCGCGCGTCAGGCCGTCGTTCAGCGCCACCCAGTGGTTGGTCATCCGGTCCAGGCGATAGGCGCCGCCGATGTCGGTGCGGGCGTAGACCAGCCCCCTCTCGGTCGGGTGATAGACCACGCCGCTGACGAAGCCGCCGCCCAGCACCTCGACGGTCTTCCAGCTGTAGGGCTGAACCGTCGGCGACGCGGCGAGGACCGGCTCGGCCAGGGCCAGTGCGCCGACGATCGCCGCGAGGGCCAGGATGCGGTTGAACGAGGCCAAGCGACCTCCTCTAGCGAACGGGCGTCAGGCGGACAGCCGCGCCGCCGCTGGGCGCCAACTTCAGGGTCAGGACGTCGCCGGCCTTCACCGTCTGCTTGCTGGCGACCAGATCGGTCGGCGCCGCGCCGTCCTGGCGGATGTCGGCGGCGAAGGCGCCCGCGCCCAGGAAGCTCAGCGGGACCTTCACGGTCCGTCCCGCCTCGTTGGTCATGGCGCCGATCCACCAGTCCGCGCCCTTGCGGCGGGCCAGGACGATGGACTGGCCGATCTCGCCAGTGATGAACCGCGTCTCGTCCCAGGTGGTCGGGGCGGCGCTGACGAAGTCCAGGCCGGCCGGGCTGTCGCGGTAGGTGTCGGGGCTGTCCGACACCAGGCCGAACGGACTGTCATAGACCACGTACATGGCCAGGGCCTGGCCGCGCGTGGTCTGGACGAACGGCAGGTCGTTGCGCGGGTTGAAGGCGGCCGGGGCCACGTTGCGGAAGCCGCCCGGCGTGTAGTCCATCGGCCCCAGCAGCATGCGGGTATAGGGCAGGGTGACGTTGTGGGTGGCTGTGATCCGCCGGCTCCACTTGTTGTACTCGGCGCCCAGCACGCCTTCCTGGGTCAGGTAGTGCGGATAGGTGCGGATCAGGCCGGTGGGATGCTCGGCGCCGTGCAGATCGACCATCAGGTGGCGCCGGCC
>NZ_JBFTZS010000599.1:0-2219 GCF_056406675.1 Caulobacter sp. P1_B12_2
GACGTCGGCAGCGTCGGCCCCGCCGTCAACCTGCCGATCTTCGAGGGCGGACGCCTGAAGGCCAACCTCCGCGCCGCGGAGGCCGACCGCGACGGCGCCGTGGCCGCCTACGACTCCGCCGTCACCCAGGCTCTACGCGACGTCGCCGACGTGGCCGCCAGCGAACGGGCCCTGGACACGCGGCTGAGCGAAAGCCGCGCCGCCCTGGCCGCCAACGAGGATGGCTTCCGCATCGCCCGTCTGCGCTATCGGGGCGGCCTTTCGACCTATCAGAACGTACTGATCGCCGAGCTTGCGGTGCTGTCCCAGCGCCGGATCGTCGCCGATCTGGAAAGCCGCGCCCTGACCCTGGACGTCGCTCTGGTGCGCGCCCTGGGCGGCGGTTTCGCCCCGACCTGAGCCCAACTCGAACCCTTCTTCGCCACTTCCGCTTTTCGCGCCTTCAGGACCTCCCCCATGGCCGACACCGCCTCCACCGCCCAAACCACGGGCAAGCCCAACGGCAATCGTCGACAACTGCTGACCGGCCTCGCCGTCGTGGTCGTCATCGGCGTCGTGCTCTGGGTGCTCTACGCCGTCTTCATCGGCTCGCGCCACGTCGAGACCGACAACGCCTATGTCGGGGCCGAGGTCGCCCAGGTGACGCCGCTGATCAGCGGGCCGGTCGCCAAGGTTCTGGTCTCCGAGACCCAGACCGTCGTCGCCGGCCAGCCGCTGGTGGTGATCGACGACGCCGACGCCCGGATCGCCGTCCTTTCCGCCCAGGCCGCGCTCGGCCAGGCCCAGCGCAAGGTGCAGGGCTATTTCGCCAGCGACGACGCCCTGGCCGGTCAGGTCTTGGCCCGAGACGCCGACATCGCCCGCGCCAACGCGGCGGTCACCGGCGCTCAGGCCAGCTTCGAACAGGCGCGGGTCGAGCTCTCGCGCCGCAAGGCCCTGTCGGACTCCGGCGCGGTCTCCGGCGAGGAACTGACCATCGCCCAGAGCCGGTTCACGAACGCCCAGTCGGCCGTGGCCGAAGCCCGCGCCGCGCTCGCCCAAGCCAAGGCCACACGCGCCGCCGCGGCGGGCAACCGCGAGGTCAACACCGCGCTGATCTCGGGCCTGCCCGCCAACAAGAACCCGGAAATCGCCGCCGCCGAGGCCCGCCTCGCCAGCGCCCAGCTGTCCCTGGATCGCACCGTGCTGCGCGCCCCCCTGGCCGGCGTGGTGTCCAAGAAGAACGTTCAGGTGGGCCAACAGGTCACGATCGGCGCCCCGCTGATGGCCGTCGTCCCGACCACCGACGCCTTCGTCGACGCCAACTTCAAGGAAGTGCAGCTGGACAAGGTCCGCATCGGCCAGCCGGTGACCCTGACCTCCGACCTCTACGGCGGCGGCGTGAAATTCCACGGCCGGGTGAAGGGCCTGTCGGGCGGCACGGGCGCGGCCTTCTCGCTGATCCCGGCCCAGAACGCATCGGGCAACTGGATCAAGGTGGTCCAACGTCTTCCGGTCCGCATCCAGTTGGACCCGGCCGAACTGAAGGCCCACCCGCTGCGCGTCGGCCTGTCGATGAAGGCCGCCATCGACATCTCCAAGTAGCCCCGCGCCCCTAAGCCCCTCCAAGGAAGCGCCGCATGGCCGACCAGGACTCCTCCCCCGCCGCCGCAACGCCCGCCGCCGGCCCCGCACCGATGGCCGGCATGATGCTGGCGGTCACCTCGATCGCCCTGGCGCTGGGCACCTTCATGCAGGTGCTGGACAGCACCATCGCCAACGTCTCGATCCCGACCATCGCCGGCAATCTGGGCGTCAGCACCAGCCAAGGCACCTGGGTGATCACCTCGTTCGCCGTGGCCAACGGCGTGTCGGTGCCGCTGACCGGCTGGCTGATGGGCCGCTACGGCGTGGTGAAGACCTTCGTCGCCTCGGTTCTGTTGTTCACCCTGGCCTCGTTCCTGTGCGGCGTGTCCTGGAACCTGCCGTCGCTGATCGGCTTCCGCATCCTGCAAGGCCTGGTCTCGGGGCCGATGATCCCCGGCTCGCAAGCCCTGCTGATCATGATCTTCCCGGCTCACAAGCGCGGGACGGCTCTGGCCATCTGGTCGATGACCACCCTGGTGGCGCCGATCTGCGGCCCGATCCTGGGCGGCTACATCTCCGACAACTTCGCCTGGCCGTGGATCTTCCTGATCGGCAAGAGCCACAGCTATTTCCACCCGTTCGGCGCCTATGGC
>NZ_JBFTZS010000600.1:0-2218 GCF_056406675.1 Caulobacter sp. P1_B12_2
CCCGCAAGGTGGCCGCCGAGACCGGCGCGCCCCTCGTCGACCTGCACGCCGACAGTTCCGCGGCTGTCCAGAAGATGGGCGCGGCCGAGGCCACCCGCTTCGCYCAGAGCCCGCCGCCCGCCCACGTGCTGGACGCGGCCCGCACGGGCACGACGATCGCGGCCAGCACGCCGGCGCCCGGCGCCGCCGGGGCCGCTCCAGCCGCCGCGCCGCCCCCGCAGAACAGCCCGGGCCAGAACAACGCCGCCGTCGAGCCGATGGGGCAGGCCAAGCTGTCGTTCGACTACACTCACCTGGGCGAGACGGGCGCGGACTATTTCGCGACCATCGTCACCGCCGACCTGGCCAAGGCCGTACCGGCCCTGAGTCGGGTTCTGATCCCCTAGTTTCCGCCTCCCGAGGACCTTGTCGTGCGCTTGACCCGTAGAACCACCCTGGCCCTGGCGGCCGGCGTCGCGACCGGCGGCCTCGCCCCCGCCAAGGCGGCCGGCGCCTCGCCGCTGCGTCTCTGGTATCGCCAACCCGCCCAGGAGTGGGTGGAAGCCCTTCCGATCGGCTCGGGTCGCATGGGCGCGATGGTGTTCGGCGGCGTGGCGGTCGAACGGCTGCAGCTGAACGAAGACACCCTGTGGGCGGGCGGGCCCTACGACCCGGCCAATCCCGAGGCTTTGAAGGCCTTGCCGGAGATCCGGGCGCTGATCGACGCCGGCGACTACGCCAAGGCGACCGAGGTGGCCGACGCCCGCTTCATGGCCACGCCCAAGCGCCAGATGTCGTACCAGACGATCGGCGACCTGAAGCTGACCTTCCCGGGCCTCGACGGCCAGCCGACCGACTATGTCCGCGATCTCGASCTGGACGGGGCGATCGCCACGACCCGAGTCGCGGTCGGGGGAACTCGCTACACCCGCCAGGTGATCGGCAGCTATCCGGACCGCGTCATCGCCGTGCGGCTGAGCGCCGACAAGGGCAGGGCGATCACGGTCGACCTGGCTTTCGACAGCCCGCTGAAGTCCAAGCCGGTCTCCAGCCTAGAGGGCCGCGACACCCTGGTCCTGTCCGGCGCCAACGACACCCAGCAGGGCGTCGCCGCCCAGCTGAAGTTCGAGTGCCGCGTCCAGGTGCTCAACAAGGGCGGAACGCTCACGGGCAAGGACGGCGTGCTGTCGGTCGTCGGCGCCGACGAGGTGGTGCTGCTGATCGCCGCCGCCACCAGCTATCGCCGCTTCGACGACGTGAGCGGGGACCCGACGGCCCTCAACCGCGCGGTGCTGGCCAAGGCCWCGGCCAAACCCTGGCGGACGCTGCTCGCCAACCATCAGACCGATCACCGGGCGCTGTTCCGCCGGGTGAGCGTCGACTTCGGGACCACCACGGCGGCTCTGAAGCCGACCGACGAGCGCATCAAGGTCTCGCAGACCACCGACGATCCGGCCCTGGCGGCGCTGTACTACCAGTACGGCCGCTACCTGCTGATCGCCTGCTCGCGCCCCGGCGGTCAGGCGGCCAACCTGCAAGGCGTCTGGAACGACAAGACCTCGCCGCCCTGGGGCGGCAAGTACACGATCAACATCAACACCGAGATGAACTACTGGCCAGCCGAGCCCACGGGCCTGGCCGAGTGCGTCAAGCCGCTGATCGAGATGGTCCGCGACCTGTCGGTCACCGGCGCCCGCACCGCCAAGGTGATGTACAACGCCCGCGGCTGGGTCACTCACCACAACACCGACCTGTGGCGGGCCAGCGGACCGATCGACGGCGCCAAGTTCGGAGTGTGGCCCACGGGCGGGGCCTGGCTCTGCAAGCATCTGTGGGATCACTACGACTACTGCCGAGACCGCGCCTATCTGGCCGACGTCTATCCGCTGATGCGCGGCTCGGCCCTGTTCTTCCTCGACGCCCTGGTGGTCGATCCCAAGTCGGGCAAGCTGGTGACCAGTCCGTCGATCTCGCCGGAGAACAGCCACGGCCACGGCTCGTCCCTGGTGGCCGGTCCGACCATGGACCAGGCGATCATCCGCGACCTGTTCACCGCCTGCATCAAGGCCGCCGCGATCCTGGGGATCGACGCCGCGTTCAGCGCCCAGGTGGCGACCGCGCGCGACAAGCTGGCCCCCTACAAGATCGGCAAGGACGGCCAACTTCAGGAGTGGCAGGAGGACTGGGACGCCGACGCGGCCGACATCCATCACCGCCACGTCTCGCACCTGTATGGCGT